>DISF01000029.1 GCA_002421985.1 Roseovarius sp. UBA6217
TGGCCTGCGCGCCGAAGACATGCTCGACGCGCGCGCGCACCGTCGATTTGGTCCGGTTGCTGCCCTTGCCCTGTTTGCTCAGCGGCTTGCCCCGTTTCCCCTTGCGATGGATGTGGCTCTTGAGTTTCCGGTCCCGCAGTTTGGCCGCCATCTCCTCGGAGCGATAGGCCGCATCCGCCCAGACCCCCGCGCCGGTGTTGCCCTGCATCAGCAGGTGATCCACTGCCTGGCTGTCATGCAGAGCGGCATCGCTGACATGGTAACGGCGGACCAGCTTGTGCTTGCGGTCCACGTTCACATGGTTCTTGTAGCCGTAATGGCTCTTGCCATGCTTCTTCGTCCAGCGGGCATCGATATCCTTTTGGGACCGCTTGGCGGGCTTGTCGGCCCAGCCCTCGGGCACCTCGCCGGCCTTGATCGCCTTGTTTTCGTCGCGGGTATTGCGATTGCGCGGCACCGGCACGATGGACGCGTCCAGAATTTGCCCGCCGCGCGCGATGTAGCCCTGCCGCGCCAGATAGCCGTCGAATTGCTTGAACAGCGCCTCGACCATGCCCGCCTGCGCAAGCCCCTCGCGATAGAGCCAGACGGTCTTGGCGTCGAGCACCCGGTCCTCAAGGCCCAGCCCCAGAAACCGTCCTGGCCGAAAGCCGGTCGCGCACCTGATACTCGATCTGGTCGTCGCTGAGGTTGTAGAGCGCGCCGAGCACCAGCGTCTTGAACATCAGCACCGCGTCCATCGGCTTGCGCCCCGCCCGAGACTTCCGCTCCGCATCCGGCTTGCGCCAGACCCGTTCCAGCACCGGGCGAAACTCTTCCCACGGCACGACCGCATCAATCTCCACCAGCGGGTCACGCTTGGCATCAAGGCTCGCGTAGCGGTCCGAAAGATCAAAGAAACCCATCTGCGCCATCGCCAAACCCCCATGCCAGTTTGGCACCCGGATCATACCGCAGTGCAGGGTTCAGGGCAATTTTTCGAGGTGCCCATAAGTCATTGCAGACTGCCGCTGCGTCATCTCTTTCGAGTTACAACGCGTATTGCTCGCGTGCGAATTTCCCGATTCCCGCTTTATCGAGCGCGGACAACGGCGCAAGGAACGTCACCTGGATCACGCCTGGCGCACGCCCGATTTCGATCGCGCCGTTGATGGTGGCGCGGTTGCGCACCTCGGGGACCGTCATGCCAAGCAGGTCCGCGGCGCGGGCCAACCCGTTCTCGATCGCCTGATTTAGTGTCGGGCCAGTGCCGATAACCGAGATCGGAGCCGTTTCCTCCAACTGATCGATATCCCATTCCCGCGCCAGTGCGATGGCTTTCGCCTTTTCATCGGCATCGAACGGTCGGGCCATGGGGGGCAGATCGTCACGCCGGGGAAACAGCACCGGACCGGCAAGGGTGCGTCCCTTGATCACCTCAACCTGTAGTGTGACGCTGCCAGCCACATCCATCGTGTGCCCCGCGATCTCACCATCACCCTGTCCGGCATGCATGTCGCCGATATAAACCCCTGCCCCCGGCACCTTGACCGGTGTCAGCAGAATCGCGCCGTCGCGAACCGCATCGATATCCATGTGCCCATCTGTGCGATGCTCATCCAACTGCTCAGCCGTCACCGCGTATTGGTGAGGTGCGCCAATCAAGGCCGAGCCGAAATCACCCGCGTTGTGCGAGTCTGGCAACGGCATCGACGGGGTCGTGCCAAGTTGCCCGAGAAACGGCCGCATCCGGACCATCACTGCGGGCATGTCCGACAGAGCATAGACGAGGATGGGGTGCTGAACCGAATGATCGGGCAGCGCTGCATAATGTTCGGCATTATGTGCAATCTTTTCGGCCGCCTTCCTGGGCATGGTCACCCCGACACTGCGAGTCTCGTCGAAAACGACGGTGTATCCGTGAACCACCTCGAACGGCTTGACGGGATTGCCGCACTTGTCGCAGCGCACCGCGTCCGGTCCGATCCCTTCGACATGGGTTTCGGGCCAGAGCGTGTCGCAATGCGGGCAGCGAGCCGCCACGTAGGGGTCGCCAAGACAGAACCCTTCGGGTGACGAATCGTGTCCTGACGCGGTAGCAATGGCGGTTACGGTGATGTCGCGGATCCTGATTGCCAGCGCATCGCCCGGCTCTGCGCCATTCACATAGACAGGTCTTGTTACTTCGTGTCCGCCGCGGAGACGCGGGGTGATCATTGGTCCCCAGCATCCCGGTGCGGTATTGGCGATTATTGTGCCGCCGTCTTCAACTGGGCCAAGCATTGGCTGCGATGGGTCCAGAATGCCGTTGGTAAACTCCTGCACGACAAGACTGCGCTGCGCTGTGCGGGTCGCAGACCCTGCTTGATCTCTTGACATGGGTAGTCTCCTTTCCGAGATTGGAACCAATCGGGCAGCAGCCAACGCTGGTTCGGCTAAATCGATCAGCTGACTTTTTCGGAACAATCAAGAGTGCCGAGGAATACAGCGCATAAAGGCATAAAGCGATCTGCAGCCCAGGACGGTACCATCCAACAAGTGTAGCGTCGGTCAAAGATGACAGAGAGTCAATTGGCTTGGCGACCCGACACGCGGTAGCTGGCGCGGGCACCGTCAGAGAAACCCGACTCGCAGCGCCATCCACGGAACAGTAACCATGTACAGGCATGGAAATCCCTCAATGGCATGACAGAACCGTCCGTCTCCTTGATTGCAAAATCACCAAGTGCGGCTTCAAGAGAACGAGGGCTATTCGAGCGCTTTCTCTGCTTCGCTTGAGACCCACGGATTAACGGATCAATGCGCGGCGCATCAGGTAGGTATCCATCACCCACCCGTCCCGCTGGATCAGGTCCCGGCGCGGTGCCGATCTTGCGCTCCCAAGCGATAGCCCGCAGCGCGGCGATCGAGACAGGCGGGGGAACCTCTCTGAGGCCGCCCTGAGGACATATTGCGAATGGTTCCCGAAGGTTGCGCTGGATCAGATCACCTTCTCGGCCAAGCTCTTTGACCTGGGCGGTCTCGAAAAACGGTATCGGCGTCTGGTCAAAAATACTGTCGATGACAAGCGTGCGCCCGACCTCATTTCGGCGGTCCTCCGGTATGGCGCGCTGGAACGCGGAGAGGCGCAAATCGCCCTCAAGACCTCCGAGCGCACGGCGCGCAACACTCTGAGCAAACTGAAATCAGCGGGCTGCCTGTCATCCGCCTCACCGAAGACGCCCGTGCGTTTGGCGTTTCCTGTCGACTAGCGTGAGCGACTTTTCCCCAACCTGTTCGCTGACGGGGATCTGCCTGAATAATTCCAACGAGTCTATGAGCAGACCTTGTCTATCTGTTCCGGTCACCGGGCGGATTGCAGCGTTTTGTGTCAATCCACTCCGTAACCCGAAAGTGCGTCTTTGTGCCATTCTGTCGCCGTGCAGCCGTAACAATCCGCCATCATCGACGCAAAGCATTCGCCGCCTGGAGAGCGGCCGCTGACATCGCCAGAGCAACCAGGAGCCGCTCGCTTTGGGGCCCGCGAAGGTAAGGTGATACCGCCGTCGGGGCCGGTTTCGGATGTGCGCTCGGCGAGTTGACGGTGTTAGCGCCCGGATCAGCCGAGCAGTCAGTCCCGCTTGAGACAGATTTCATAGCGAAAGCGCCCGGCGGGATGCATGTTGATCGACGCCTCGACCAGACGGGCGTCGTCGGTGTAATAGCGCCGGGTGATTTCCAGCATCGGATGACCGACGCTGATCGACAGGCGCGAGGCGACGTTGGACGTGGCCAGCCCCGCGTCGATCTCCTGATCGACGCCCAGGATCGTTACGCCGTATCTCTCTTCCAGCAGGGTATAGATGGCCTTGGCGCAGGTGCCGATTTCCTTGACCACGTCGGCGTAATCCGGGTGGATGAAAATCTCGGAGAAGCCGATGGCCGCGTTGCCCTGTTCGGCGATGCGTAGCACGCTGATCCGGATCCAGTTGGCACCCAGTTCGCAACGCAGGCGCGTGGCGGTCTCGCGATCGGCCAGAATGCTGTCTACCGCCAACACCTCCAGCTTGGTGTTGCTGGCGTATTGCAGCAGATCCTCCAGCGAATTGATCGAGTAGGAGAAATTCTTTTTGGGCGAATCCGAGATCAGATAGGTTCCGGCCCCCTTGCGCCGCTCGATCACGCCCAGATCCTGAAGGCAACGCATGGTTTCGCGGATCGTGTGGCGGCTGACCGCATATTGCGTGGCCAGATCGGTTTCGGGGGGCAGGCGATCGCCAAGTTTCAGATCGCCTGTGGTCACCTTTTCCAGCAATTCATTCACGATCTCCCGGTAAAGGGGAACTGTTGGTCTGTTCTGTGTCATGGGCTGTGCTGGCCTCCTTGACCGGACCTGTGAATGCGATGCGCGCCGTGGCCCCGGATTATGGCAAAAGTGCCAGTGACAGCAAGGGCACAGCGTTGATGACAAGCAGCCCCGGCAACTGCACGGAATAGAACGGCAAAACGCTGCGCGTGATCGTCTGCACCGGCAATTTGGTGATCCTGCTCATCACGAGCAGGTGCAACCCGATGGGCGGTGTCAGCGTGGCGATTTCGACCAGGGCGGTGATGATCACGGCGAAATGGATCGGGTTGATGCCCACCGCATTGGCCATCGGAAACAAGACCAGGCTGAGCAGCACGATCAAAGAAATCCCGTCAAGGAACATGCCCAAGACGATCATCAGCAGATTGATGGCCAGCAGAAATTGCCAGGGTTCGGTATCGGCCTCGGCGATCATCGCTGTCAGCTCGCTTGACAGGCCCAACCGGGTCAGCACAGCCGTCAGCAGGCCCGAGCCGATGAGGATGCCGTAAATCATCACCGTCTGCGATACGGAATCGCGCGCGGTGCCCCAAACCTGGCCCACGGTGCTGATGCGATAGATGAACAGGACCAGAACGACGGCATAGATTGCGGCCAATGCGGATACTTCGGTGGGGTGAAATAACCCAGATAGATTGTGCCGATGATCAGAACCGGCATCAGCATCGCGACGATACCCAACGCGATGGCGATGTGAATCCCGGCCGCAACCAGCAGCATCAGGGCAATGCAGTGCGCACCCAAGCCGGGCTCATGTCCAGCAGCAGGTCCATGCGGATGAAATGGTGATGGCGCGTCGCCACGCCCAGACCGAACATGACGCTCCAGACGACGAGAAAGCGCACCGGCTCTTCTGCCCACCAATGGCTTTTGGACAGCACGGACCGGCTCATCGCCTCGTAGAACATCACCCCCATCGCCGAGCACATCAGGAGGGTTGCAAAGTTCAGGATCACGCGTTCTTCGATGAACACCCACCAGCTCGGCAGCAGGGGCACGGTTTCGGCTTCCAGCGTCATGTCCTCGGCCTCGGCCTCGGACGGGGGCGGCAGGGGGTGATCCGCGGTCATGGCGGACCCCGGTCGCGGCAGTGCAGGGCGGGATCTGGCCCACGTCGCGTTGGGCGGCAGCGCCCGCGCGCATCTTGGTGCGCTCGGCGCTGAGGATCCGCAACGTGACGCTGTCAGGGTGCGATGTCTGTCGTGCGGTGCACGGTCGGCTCAGATGACCCCGTCCTTGCGCAGCCGCGCCTGATCGTCTGCCCCCCAGCCCAACTGTTCCAGCAGATCGGCGGTGTCCGCCCCCAGATCGGGCGCGGCGCTCAATCCGCCCTGCGCCCCGTTTACCAGAATTGGCGGGCTGAGCATGTCCAGCGTGCTGCCGTCCTTGCGCGTGAAGGTTCCGGTGCGGTGCCCTTCGGTGACAAACTCCGAGTCCAGCGCCTGACCAATATCGTTGACCGGCGAGACCGGGACGGTGCCACCCAATTCCGCCATCCATTCGGCCGTGGTTTTTTCGCTCAGCGCGGCGTCGACCATCGTGGTCAGCTCTTCGCGGTGTGTCAGGCGGGCGGCGAAATTCACAAAGCGCGGGTCGGTGGCCCATTCCGGGCGGTTCATCTTTTCTGCGAAGATCGGCCAGAATTTTTCCTTGTTGCACATCACGAAGATCCAGCCGTCCTTGGTTTTGAACATCTGGGACGGGGTCAGGGACGGGTGTGCGCCGCGCGGTTCACGCCCCTGAATGTGGCCATTGTTCAGATACCATGTGGCAAGGTAGCTGAGATTGTGCAGCGCGGTGTTGAACAGGCTCACGTCCATATCCATGCCCTTGCCCTGCGCGCGCGCCCCCAGCACACCCGAGACCAGGGCAAAGCCAGCCATCACCCCGGTCATCATGTCCACGATCGACACGCCAAAGCGCGCGGGCGGGCCGTCGGGTTCGCCCGTCACGCTGAGATATCCGGCCTCGGCCTGCATCAGATAATCATAGCCCGGCCAGTTCCTGCGCGATCCGGTGCGCCCATAAGCCGACAGATGCGCGCAGACGATTTTCGGGTTCACCCTGGACAGCGAGGCATAGTCGAGACCCAGTTTTTCGGGCACATCGCCGCGCAGGTTGTTCATCACCGCGTCAGCGTTTTTAACCAGCTCCTCGAAAATGCGCCGCCCCTCTTCGTGCGTCAGGTTCAACGTCACGCTGCGTTTGTTGCGGTTGAGGGACTGGTAGAAATAGCTGTCGCCCTCGCTGAAATAATACGGCCCCACCTTGCGGCTGACATCGCCGTCCTCGGCGGGGTTTTCGATCTTGATCACATCCGCGCCCAGATCTCCCAACAGCATACTGCCGAAGGGACCCGCGCCGTATTGTTCGACCGCGATCACGGTCACACCCTTGAGGGGTTGCATCAAGTCGTTCATCACGGGGCCCCTTACAATGGGTTCCGCTCAATATGGCGTCTGGCGATAATCAGGCGCTGTATCTCGTTCGTGCCCTCACCGATGCACAGCAAAGGTGCGTCACGATACAGACGCTCGACCGGGAATTCCTTGCTGTAGCCATAACCGCCGTGGATTCGCAGCGCTTCTTCAGCGTTTTTCAGCGCGGATTCGGTGGCAAAAAGTTTCGCCATCCCGGTCTCGAAATCGCAGCGTTCGCCACGATCCAGCGCGGCCGCAGCGTTTTCCACCAGCAGGCGCGAGGCGGTGACACGGGTGACCATATCGGCCAGTTTCAGCGCGATGGCCTGATGTTGGTGGATCGGCTTGCCGAAGGTGCTGCGCTGCTGGCTGTATCTCGTCGCTTCGTCCAGCGCGGCCTGGGCGACGCCCACGCCCCGCGCGGCGACGTTGAGCCGGCCCAGTTCCAGCCCGCTGATGGCACAGATCATGCCGCGCCCTTCGGTTTCGCCGATCAGGCGGCTGGCGGGAATACGATAGTTGTCAAACACCAGTTCTGCACTGTCGATGCCCTTGTAGCCCAGCTTTTCCAGCTTGCGGGAGACGGTAAATCCCTCGCCCTTTTCGGCGATGAACATCGACATGCCCTTGTGACGCGGATCGGCCTTTGTGTCGGTCTTGACCAGCAGGGCAAAGCACGATCCCTCGATCCCGTTGCTGATCCAGGTCTTTGTGCCGTTGATGACATAATCATCGCCGTCCCGCTTGGCCGTCATGCGGATCGCCTGTAGGTCGGTGCCGCAATCGGGTTCGGTCAGGGCCAGCCCGCCGCGCAGCTCGCCCGTGGCAAAACGTGGCAGAAACGCCTCTTTTTGCTGCTCGGTGCCGTTTTTCATCACGATATAGGCCATGATCAGATGGCTGTTGATGATCCCCGACAGCGACATCCAGGTGATCGCGATCCGTTCGATGATCTTGGCATAGGTGGACGGGCGCAGGCCAAGACCGCCGAATTCCTCGGGGATGATCGCGCCGAACAGGCCCATTTCCTTCATCTGTTCGACGATCTCGGCGGGGTAGATATCGCCGTGTTCCAGCCGCATCACATGTTGTTTCACGTCACGGTCCAGCCAGCGGTCAACGCTGTCCAGAATCATGCGGTCGCGTTCGGCGGCGTCATCGTCCAGATTGGGTGCTCGGCGGTTCATGGGTGTGGTCCTTCTGATGTCTCAGGCGTGGGCAGGTTCGGCGGCGCGGGGCGCCAACACATGCAGCAGCGTTTTCAACGGCTCAGTCGTATCAAGGGACAGCAGCATGTCGCGCATTGCGTCGGCCTGATCCCTGGACCCGGCGATGGCGGCGTTGGCGTTGTATTTTTCGACGATCTCGGCGTTGGTCAGCGGGCGTTCATCCGCGCCCCGGTTGATATGCTCGCGGTGGCGCAATTCGGTGCCGTCCTTCAGCGTTACGATCAATTCGCCCGAATAAGCCTTGGGAAAGGCCGAGTTGGGATCGGCACCATAAGTTACGCGCGCGGCCAGATCCAATGTTTGCGGGTCGCTCAGTGCGCTGTCTTCCAACTCGGCAAGGGTCATGCGGCCATTGCGAAACGCGGTCGCAACCAGATAGGGCACCGAGAATTGCGCGTCATAGCTGTTGGCGGGGCGTTGCTTGTTCGCGGCCGGTTCGCAGACGGTCTTGATCACCTCGGCGGGGACCAGCGCGACGATGCTGTCGATCATGTCCAGTGTCGCGCCCTGGTCGCGCAATGCCAGCGCGGCATCAATGCTGGCGTGGGTGAAGTGGCAGGCCGGATAGGGCTTGATCGCGGTTTTCAACAGCTCCCATGTGGTTCCCAGCCCATCCGTAGCCAGCGCCATGTCCGCCTTCTCGGCCAGGGGGCCAAGGTAGGCATTAAACAGACCAAAGCGGCCGGCGAACGGGCGGGAGATGCCGTTGAACCCCTCCTTGGCCATCGCGGCGGCGGTCATGCCGGCCTGCGCCGCCCAACCGGGGTGAAAGCGTTTGTTCCACGCGCCGTCCTCGAGAAACTCAAGACTGCCGGATGCCAGCGACAGCGCAATGCCAAGCGCGTTTTGCAACTGATCCTCGGTCAGCCCCATCAGCCGCCCGGCGGTCATCGCCGCGCCAAACACGCCGACGATGCCGGTGGGATGAAATCCGACCTGATGAAAGCCGCCCTTGGCCACTGCGCCCAGACGCGAGGATACCTCGATCCCCGCGATATAGGCGGTCAGCATCTCGCGCCCGGTGGCGTTTGCATACAAGCCCGCCGACAGTGCGGCAGCAAAGGCGCTGGACGACGGGTGGACGACGCCCGCGATATGGGTGTCGTCGAAATCCAGCCCGTGGATCAGAAAACCGTTCATCATCGCCGCATCGCGCGGCGACAGCGACGCCGCCATGCCGATGACGGGAACCGCGCCATCGCCGCCAAGGCTGTGGATCGCCTTCATCGTGCGTTTGGCAAAGTCAAACGTCGCGCTGGCCATTGCGATGCCGGCGGAATCCAGCAGGTGATGCAGGCCGCGCAGGCGGACGTCCTCGGGAATATCGCTGTCCTTCAGGGCCGCGACAAAGGCGGCGATGGCATGGGACGGGTCTTTGACTTCGCTGAATGGCATGGTCGTGTCCTCGACTGGTCAGAACGTGGATATGTGGGGCCCTAGGCGGGGCGGCGCGGGATCAAGCTGCTGCGCACGAAGGTCATGAACACGGTTCCGTCCGTATGCACGCCCTCGGTTCTGGTCTTGACGATGCCCTGCGTCGGGCGCGATTTCGACCCGCGCACCTCCAGCACCTCGGAGCGCGCATAGATCGTGTCGCCGGGAAACACTGGGGCTTTCAGGGTGATTTCCTCCCAGCCGAGGTTGGCGATGGCTTTATAGCTGATGTCATCCACGGTCATGCCCAGCACGATCGCCAGCGTCAGACCGCTGTTGACCAATGGTTTGCCGAATTCGGATTTCGCCGCAAAGGCCGCGTCGCAATGCATCGGGTGGCGGTTCATCGTCATCAGGCTGAAGTTGATGTTGTCCGCTTCGGTGATGGTGCGGCCCGGACGGTGTTCGTAGATATCGCCCACCACGAAGTCCTCCAGATAGCGCCCCGGATCGGCGGTCACGGTCATCGGTTCTGTTCTGGCGGTCATCGTCACGGGGGCCTTCCGAAAAATGTCTCTTGCGTCCTCAAAAATGTCCGGACAAATTGGCAGTGTCAAGTTTATCCCGCGCCAACAATTTTCAAGGCCCTGCCCCATGAGCGAAGCGCCCCCCGCACCCCGGCAGCCTCTGATCCGGTCCTGGCTGTTTGTTCCGGGCAACCGCCCCGAGCGCTTCCCCAAGGCGCTGGCCAGCGGCGCCAATGCCGAGCGCATTCCGGGGCTGGCCGCGCAGGCCAGAACCGCAGGCTGAACGCATGGGGCGCAGTCACAATACCGATTTTGCCGTGGTGCTGGGCACCGTCACGCTGGTGCAGTCGCTGTTGTCGCTGGCGGTGCTGGCAACCGCCAGCATTGGCCCTAAAATAACGCAAGCCTATGGAATCGCGCCGGAAACCATCGGCTATCAGATCAGCGCGATCTATTTTGCGGCTTCGGTCAGCTCCGTCGTGGCAGGCGTGATCGTGCGGCGTTATGGCCCGGCGACGACCAGCATCTTCGCGCTGTTGCTGGCGGCGGTGGGGCTGATCGGGCTGGCCAGCGGGGTTCTGGTGATCGCGGCGATTGCGGCCCTGTGCATCGGCATCGGCTATTCGTTGACGAACCCGTCGGCGGGGCAGATCCTGGAGCGGCACTGTCCGCCGGGGCGGCGTAATCTGGTGTTTTCGCTCAAGCAGACGAGTGTGCCGATCGGCGGCTCGATTGCCGGTCTGGCGCTGCCGTTGATCGCCGAGCTGGCAGGGTGGCGCGTCGCGATCCTGTCGGCGGCGGGATTATGCCTGTTGGCCTGCGCGCTGGTGGTGCCGTTCAGGGCGCAGTGGGACGCAGACAAGGACCGCTCGGTGCGCTTTAAAACCGGCATTTTCGAGGGCCTCCGCGAGGTGCGGATCAATCCGGGTCTCAGGGCACTGGCGACCACGTCCTTTTGCTTTTCGGCGATGCAATTGTCGTTGATGTCCTATGTGGTGTCGACGCTGGTGATTGATTTTCACTGGACCCTCGTGGCGGCGGGCGCGATGGCGGCAGGGGTGCAGGTGTGCGGCGCGGTAGGCCGTGTGGGATGGGGATGGCTGGCCGACCGGACACGCAGCCCGATGGCTGTTCTGGGTGCCATTGGCGTGATCACCACGAGCGCGGCGGTGTCGATGCAGACACTGATGCCCGACAGCACGCCGGTGGCGGTGGCGGTGGTTCTGGTCCCGTTCGGCTTTGCCTCGATCGGGTGGAACGGTATTCTTCTGGCGGATATCGCGCGCCATGTGCCACTGGCCAAGCTAAGCTCGTCGACCGGGGCGGTGATGGCGCTGACCTTTGCGGGGGTGGTGATCGGCCCGGCCAGTTTGGCGTTGGTGCACGGCTTTACAGAGAGTTTTGCGCATGCGTTCATGTGGTTGGCGCTGTTGCCCTTGATCGGGACGATCACGGCATTTCGAGCGCATCTGCGGTCGCGTCGCCCGCAAGGATTCTGAAATTAGTCCGGACAAAATAATTGATTTGCATCCGATCTTGGGCAACTATGTCCGGCACAGGCGGCTCGATTGCTTGATTTCCAAAGACCAATCTCGACGTCGCGCGCCGAAGGTTGTGTCGACGAGATCGGCAACGCCCGGATGGGCAAACGTCGCCGGATGAGATCGTCGCCCCGCAGTACTCACAACCTGGCTGTCACCAGTGCCGCTGTCCTTGATGGCCGTCTGTCGGTTTCAAATACCAAAAGGCCTGCGTGAGACCCCCAAGTTTTGCCCACTCCTTACGCCCCGGAGGCATGGGTATAGACACCGTGTATGCCGCCAAAGCACGCATTCCCGGAGATGGTCTGTATTCTGGTCTGTCCTTTCGTCCCCGTGTCAATAAAGCGTGGCGGTCCAGCCGATCACCGCCGAGACGCTGACAAGCGCCGCGCCGGTGGAGAGAAAGATCGCCGACGAGACGCGGCGCGGGGCCACGCCATAGCTTTGCGCGATGATGAACACGTTGCCCGCCACCGGCAAGGCCGCCGCCGCGATCACCACCGCCGCTGCATAGCCCGGAAGGTTGAACACCCACAGCGCCGAGATTGCCACCGCCACCGGGTGCAGCACCAGCTTGCATGACGCGAGCCACGCCGCGACATGGGGCCGCTCCGCCGTCTTTTCCGCCAGCGATGCGCCGATGGCGAAAAGCGCGCAGGGCGTCGCCGCCCCGCCCAGCAGCGCGAGAAACGCGTTCATCGGCCCCGGAATCGGCAGCGCGAGGCCCGACCACACAAACCCGGCGGTGATCGCCACGATCATCGGATTGCGGATGAGGCCGCCGCCGATGCTGCGCAGGATCGCGGGCGACATGCGCCCGTCACGTGCCCCGGTGATAAGGATCACCACCAGCGAGCCGAACACCAGCAGATCGACCGCCAACACCAGCATCACCGGCCCGATTGCCGCCTCTCCCATCAGAAGGACGAGCATCGGCACGCCGAGAAAACCCACATTGCCGACCACCGCGCATTGTGCCTCGATCGCCGCCTCGGCCACCCGCAACCCGCGCAGCATCGCCACGATGGTGACCAGCAGATAGACGACAAGACTTGCCGACAGATAAGCCAGCACCACCGACCAATCGAGCACATCGGCCAACGAAAGATTGGCGGAAAAGCGAAACAGCATCGCCGAGAGCGCAAAGTAGAACACAAAGCGCGTGAGCCACAGCGTGCCCTCGGGCGAAAAGAAGCCGCGCCGCCCGGCCCCATAGCCAAGGCCGATGACAAGGAAAAACGGCAGGGTCTGAAAAAATACGCCAAACATGGGGGAACTGCCTAGCAGCATCACGGCCCGCGTCAATCACCTGTATCGGGTGCCGTGACAGGACGTGCCGATAGCGTCGAGATAGGCCCCGGCGTGAAACACCAGTTCATAGCTGCCGATTCGGAACTCCGCCTCCGGCAGGATCGGCGCATCGGTGCGCCCGCCCGCGTTGGTGACGGCGTGGCGCAGATATGTGCGGGCCTCGCCCTCGATACGGTAAAGCGCGATCCTCAACCCCGCCGCCGGAATGCCGCGCGCGGTATCAAGAACATGGGTGGTCAGATAGCCGGTCATGGGCGCGCTCCTTTGCAGGCGGATATGGTCGGTCCCGCCCGAGTCTGCCCGGTTTCGCGCGCCATGAACAGGGCGGGGCGGTATTCGATACGATGCACTGAGCCGCGCGGCGAACACCAGAAAATCGCGGTCATTCGCATTCACGCGCCATGTTACCCTATTGATTTTATGTCTACAATAGGTTCTATCCCGGCGCTACAGGCCCAGTTTCGCCGCCACGATCTCGTTGACGGCCTTGGGGTTTGCCTTGCCGCCCGTGGCCTTCATCACCTGGCCCACGAACCAGCCCGCCAGCTTGGGGTTGGCCTTCGCTTTTTCCACCTGCGCGGGGTTGGCGGCGATGATCTCGTCCACGGCCTGCTCGATTGCACTGGTATCGGTGACCTGTTTCATGCCACGCTCTTCGACGATCTTTTCAGGGTCACCGCCCTCGGTATAGACGATCTCGAAGAGATCCTTGGCGATCTTGCCGGAAATGGCGTCAGATTTGATGAGGCGCACGATAGCGGCGAGTTGATCGGGGCTGACCGGGCTTTGCTCGATGGAATGATCCTCTTTCTTCAACCGCCCGAACAGCTCGTTGATGACCCAGTTCGCCGCCAGCTTGCCGTCGCCCGCCTTTGCGGCCACCGCCTCGAAATAGGCGGCGTTGGCGAGATCTGCGGTGAGCACAGAGGCGTCATATTCCGACAGGCCGAATTCGAGCACGAAGCGCGCCTTTTTGGCGTCGGGAAGTTCGGGCAGGCTGGCCTTGATGCCGTCCACCCAGTCCTGCTCGATCTCCAGTGGCAGAAGGTCGGGATCGGGGAAATAGCGGTAATCATGCGCCTCTTCCTTGGAGCGCATGGAGCGCGTCTCGCCGCGGTCGGGATCGTAGAGACGGGTTTCCTGCACCACCTCGCCGCCCGCTTCGACAATGGCGATCTGGCGGCGGGCCTCGACCTCGATGGCCTGCTGGATGAATCGCATGGAATTCATGTTCTTGATCTCGCAGCGGGTGCCGAGATGCGAGAAATCCTGTGTTTCCATGTATTTCTCATACTGGCCCGGACGACAGATCGAGACGTTCACATCGGCGCGCAGGTTGCCGTTCTGCATGTTGCCGTCGCAGGTGCCAAGATAGCGCAGGATCTGGCGCAGCTTGGCGATATAGGCGGCGGCCTCTTCTGGCCCGCGAATGTCGGGGCGGCTGACGATTTCCATCAGACAAACGCCGGTGCGGTTGAGATCGACGAAAGACATCGCCGGGTCCATGTCATGAATGGATTTGCCGGCGTCCTGCTCCATGTGGATGCGTTCGATGCGCACAAGGCGGGCCACACCGGGGGCCATGTCCACAAGGATTTCGCCCTCGCCCACCAGCGGGTGATAAAGCTGGCTGATCTGGTAACCCTGCGGCAGGTCGGGGTAGAAATAGTTCTTGCGATCGAAGGCCGACCAGAGGTTGATCCTTGCATTGAGGCCGAGGCCGGTGCGCACCGCCTGTTCGACACAGAATTCGTTGATGACCGGAAGCATCCCCGGCATGGCGGCATCGACGAAGGCGACATGGCTGTTGGGCTCTGCGCCAAAGCCGGTCGAGGCCCCGGAAAAGAGCTTGGCGTTGGAGGCCACCTGCGCGTGCACCTCCATGCCGATCACCAGTTCCCAATCGTGCCTGGCCCCGGCGATCACCTTGGGCTTGGGGGTGTCATAGGCAAGGTCCAGCATCCTGCGGCTCCGTCAATTGGCTCTGGCGGCGTTCTACGCGGCAGGGGCAAGCACGACAAGGGGCCTCAATGTCCCAAGCTCTGCCCCATCTCCCAGAACCCCACCTCCAGCCGCGTCGCGGTGGTGAAGCGGCGGCAGAGGCGGGCCCAGCCCGGCGTGGCCTGCGGCTCAGGGCCAAGGCGGCGGGTGACGGCCGCGTCCATCAGCGCACCCGCCTCGCGGCAGACCTGTTGATATTCGTCACCGGCATAGGTGGCGATCCAACCGGCATAGGGGTGATCCTCCGCCACCGGCCCCAACCGCGCGCCGATCTCTCCATATCCCATGACGCAGGGCGCGAGTGCGGCGAGCAGGTCGAGAAAATCGCCCGAATGCCCGGCATCGAGCACATAGCGCGTATAGGCGAGGTTGGCTTGGTGTTCCTCGGCCGCGAAAAGGTCTGCCTCAGACAGCCCCGCCTTGGCGCAGGTTGCCACATGCAGGCCCAGCTCGTGGTTCACCAGCGCATTCACCGTGGCCGCGCAGGCGCGCATCTCGTCAATCGTATCGGCCTTGGTCACCGCCAGCGCCCAGGCCCGCGCGAAATGGATGAGGAACACGTAATCCTGCACCAGATAGCCAAGAAACGCCTTGCGCGGCAGGGTGCCCGCGCCCAGCCCCTCGACAAAGACGTGGTGAGTATAGTCCCGCCAGACCGGCCCCGCCGCATCGCGCAGGCGGGCAAAGGTCACGCCGTAATCGCCGGTCATTCGGCGTTCAGATCGAGGGCGAGGCCCGAGACGGGCGTGGCGGTCTCGATCATCCCGGCATCGAGCAGGAATTGCTCGAACCGGCGGTAGCGCGCATGATCGAGCGCGGCGGGACGGGTGGCAAAACGCGGCCATGTATCGGCCCAGGCCTTTTCGTTCAATTCGTCCTGCAATTCACGCGAGGTGCCCGCGAAAATCTCCCACGCCTTCTCGGGATGGTTCAGGATATATTGCGTCGCGCGCTCGGTGGCAAAAAGGAAGCGCCGGATCATGTCGGCATCCATACCCTCGGGATTGGCGACGTAGATCAATTCATCATAGGCGGGAATGCCCTCTTCCTCGATAAAGAAGCACCGCCCCGGCACGCCCTCGATCTCCATCTGATTGAGTTCGAAATTGCGATAGGCACCGATCACCGCATCCACCTGCCCCGCCATGAGCGAGGGCGAGAGCGACCAGTTGACGCTCACCAGTTCGATATCATCAAGGCTGTGGCCATGCTGTGCAAGAATGGCCGAGAGCAGCGCCTCCTCGACGCCCGCCACCGAAAAGCCCACCTTGCGGCCCTTGAGGTCGGCGGTGGATTTTATCGGGCCATCCGCCAGCACCAGAAGACAGTTGAGCGGCGTGGCAATCAGCGTGCCGACCCGGCGCAGCGGCAGGCCGTTCTCGATCTGCATATGCAGTTGCGGCTGATAGGAAATCGCCAGATCCGCGCGCCCGGCGGCGACCATCTTGGGCGGGTCGGCGGGATCGGCGGGGGCGATCACCTCAACCTCAAGCCCGGCCTCGCGGAAATAGCCAAGCTCCTCGGCAAGGATGATGGGGCCGTGATCGGGGTTCACGAACCAGTCAAGGATCAGCGTCATGCGGTCCTGCGCCGTGGCCGGAGCGGCCAGAAGCGCGAGGATCAGGGTCAGGTATTTCATGGGTTTGTCTCCTGTTGATCGGTGCCGAGGGCGATCAGGGCAATCTCTCCGTCCCAATGCGCACGCAATCGCGCCGCCGCCTGCCAAGACCGAAGGCCGGACCGGCAGGCCAGCACGGCGCGCGGGCCGTGGGGGTGAAGCGTGTCGAAATCGGGCACGCCGTGGCGCGTGGCACCGGGCAGGGACGGGCCGGGTTCGCCCTCCGGGCGCAGATCGACGAGCCAATCGGTCTCAGTGATCTGTGCAGGCGCGATGAAGGTAAAACCGCCCTCCGGCTCTGCTGCGCCGTCGAACCGGAATCCGCCGAAACGGGGGCCGAGCGCGTCAAAACTCACAAGCTGTCCCAGCGGAACAGGCTCTATTCCAGCCAAAGCGGCCAAGGCCATCTGCGCCTGAAGGCTGCCGATCACGCCCACGATCGGCCCCAGCACGCCATCTGCGTCGCAACTTCCAAGCCGGTCGGGCAGGTCGGGGAAAACCGCGCGCAAGCTTGGCGCGCCACCGCAGAACCCGCCGACATAGCCAGAGGTGCCCACCACCGAGGCGCTGATGAGCGGTGTACCTTGCGCAAGGCAGGTATCCGAGAGCACATAGCTCGCCGCGAAACTGTCGGCACAATCGAGAACCAGATCGGCACCGGCAACGCACGCAGGGGCATTCAGCGGACAAAGAGGCTCTGTTACCGCGGAAATCGTGCAATCCGGGTTGAGCGCAGCCATATGCGCGGCGGCGGCCTGCGCCTTGGGGTGGCCAATATCGGCGATGCGAAAGAGGGTCTGCCGGTGCAGGTTGCTCAAGGAAACCCGGTCGCCATCCATCAGCGTGATCCGCCCCACGCCTGCACCCACCAGGTATTGCAGCACCGGCGCCGCAAGCCCGCCTGCGCCAACAACCAGCACATGCGCCGCCGCCAGCCGCGCCTGTCCCGCTGCCCCGAATTCAGGCAGGGCGATCTGACGGGCGTAGCGGCTCATGCCGTCACCTCGATCCATTGCCGCACGCGCGCCTCGGGGTCGGGGTTCAGCGTGATGTCGGTCACCGCCGAGACCACATCGGCCCCCGCCTCGAACGCGCCGCACGCGCGCTCGACCGACATGCCCCCAATGGCGACAAGCGGCGTGTCGCCGATCAGGCGCTTCCATTCGGTGAGCTTGTCCAGACCCTGTTCATGCCATTTCATCTGCTTGAGGATGGTCGGATAGACGGGGCCAAGCGCCACGTAATCGGGATCGTGCGACAGCGCGCGGTCAAGCTCGGCATGATCATGGGTGCTCAAGCCCAGCTTGATCCCGGCGCGGCGGATTGCGGGGATGTCGGCGGTGTCGAGATCCTCCTGCCCCAGATGCACCCAGTCGCAGCCCAGATCAATCGCCGCCTGCCAGTGATCGTTGACCACGAGGATCGCACCATGCGCGCGACACAGGCTCTGTGCTTGCGCAATCTGCGCGCGCAGGGCGTCGCCAGTCTTCTCCTTGATACGCAATTGCACCAGCCTCACGCCAAGCGGAAGCAGGCGGCGCAGCCAGTCGGCATCATCGAAAATCGGGTAAAATCGCGGCAGGACCATCAGGTAAACGCCCTCCCCAGAACCGGCGTCGAGGGTGCGGCCATGTCGCGCGGCTCCATCGGATCGGCCTCATAGCCCAGCCGCCCGGCCCTTAGGGCAAGGGCGAATCCCTCGGCCATCGCCGCCGGATCGCCCGCGCGGGCGACGGCCGTGTTAAGAAGCACCGCATCATAGCCCAGCTCCATCGCGTGCGCCGCTTGTGAGGGCAGGCCCAGTCCGGCGTCAATCACCAGCGGCAGATCGGGGAAATGCGCGCGCAAGCTGCGCAACCCATAGATATTGTTCAGCCCCAGCCCGGTGCCGATGGGCGCGCCCCAGGGCATCAGCACCCGGCACCCGGCCTCGACCAGCCGCTCGCAGAGCACCAGATCCTCGGTGCAATAGGGAAACACAGCAAAGCCCTCATCGGTCAGGATGCGCGCCGCCTCGACAAGGCCGAACGGGTCGGGCTGCAACGTGTCGGCATGGCCGATCACCTCGAGCTTGATCCAGTTGGTGTCGAAAAGCTCGCGCGCCATCTGCGCAGTCGTCACCGCCTCGCGCACCGAATGACAGCCCGCCGTATTGGGCAGGACATGCACGCCAAGCGCGCGGATGATGTCCCAGAACGCTTGGCCCGCCCGCGCACCCCCGGCCTCGCGCCGCACCGAGACGGTGGCGATGCCCGCGCCGGAGCGTTTGAACGCGTCGGCCAGGATCGCGGGCGAGGGGTATTGCGCGGTGCCGAGCATCAGGCGCGATGTCACCTCTGTGTCGTAGAAAACCGGCATCTCAGCCCCCTTGCCGAGGGGCGACGATTTCCACGCAATCCCCCTCATTCAGTCTCTGTTGCGGCCTGAGAGCGGCGGGAACGAAAGTCTCGTTCACCGCCGTCGCGATCTTGGCCCCGCCGTGGCCCAGCTCCTCAAGCAGCGCATCGAGGGTCGGTGCCGCGGTATCCTGTGCGGTGCCGTTAACCGTGATCTTCATGGGCAAACTCCGGTTTTTCATTCTCGCGCGTCACCAGCGCGGCGGTCATTCGCGCGACGGCGGGCGACAGCAGAAAGCCGTGGCGAAAGAGGCCGTTGGCATGGATCGTGCCGCCCCTCACCGTGATGCGCGGCAGGTTGTCGGGAAAGGCGGGGCGCGCGTCCACGCCGATTTCCACCACTTCCGCCTCGCCAAAGGCGGGGTGGAGTGCATAGGCCGCCGACAAAAGCTCCATCACCGACCGGACCGAAGCGCGCCAGCGGTCGCCGCTCTCGATCTGCGTGGCACCAAGCATGAAGACGCCATCCCCGCGCGGCACGATATAGAGCGGAAACCGCGGATGCAGCAGGCGAATGGGCCGGGACAGGCTCACATCCGGGGCGCGCAGCACCACCATCTCGCCCTTGACGCCGCGCAGATCGGGCAGGCTGTCCTGCGCCGCGAGGCCGCGACAGTCGATCACCGGGCCGTCGGGGGGTGCGTCGGTCTGCTCGAACCGCGCGCCCGCCTCTTGCAGCCGCTTGCGCAGGTGAAGCAGCGCGGCGCGCGGGTCGATATGGGCCTCACCTTCGAAAAACAGCGCGCGGTCGTGGCGATCCGCGAGATGCGGCTCTAACGCGGCCAATTCCGCGCCTGTGAGCAACCTGTGGCCGGTGGTGCGCCGCGCGAATTGATCGAGTTCGCGGCGGTCGCGCGCGAGCGTCACCACCAGCGATCCGCGCCGGATCACCTCGACGCCCTGCGCCTCCCACCAATCGGCGGCCTCCTGCCCCAGCCGCATCACCGGCTCCTCGGCGGTGACCCCCTCGCAGAACGGGGCGAGCATCCCGCCCGCCCACCACGAGCAGCCATGCGCGCCGGGGGCGGGGGCGGGATCACGCAGCGTGACAGAGATGCCGCGCGCCATAAGCTCGGAGGCGACGCAAAGCCCCACGACGCCTGCACCGCGGATGGTGACAGCCCCGGTCATGGCCAGACCTCGTGGAAATGATGCACCGGTCCGTGGCCGTGGCCGATATCGAGCCTGTCGGCGGAAAGGATCGCGCGATGCAGCCAGCCATGCGCCGCCTCGACCGCTTTTGGCAAGGTTTGTCCCTGTGCAAGCCCCGCCGCGATGGCCGATGACAGCGTGCAGCCGGTGCCATGCGTGTTGCGCGTGGCAATGCGCGGGGCATCAAGGCGGATCACCTCGTCACCGATCAGCCAGTCGGTGCAGGTCTCGCACCGGCCATGCCCGCCCTTCATCAGCACGGCCCCGGCCCCCATCTCGCGCAGGCGCGCGCCCTGGTGCTGCATCTCTCGATCATCCATCGCCTCTGCACAGCCCAGAAGCGCCGCCGCCTCGGGCAGGTTGGGGGTGAGCAGGTCGGCGCACGGCAGAAGATGCGCAATCAGCGCCGCACGCGCGGCATCGGGCAGGAGCCGGGCACCGGATTTCGCAACCATCACCGGATCGAGCACCACCGGCCCCCGAAAATCGGCGAGCGCCCCGGCCACCGTCTCGATCAGGCTGGCATCGCCCAGCATCCCGATCTTGATCGCATCGACCCTGATATCGCCCAACACGGCGGCGATCTGCGCGGCGACCATGGCATCGGGGATCGGGTGAACATCGCTGACGGCCACGGTATTCTGCGCGGTGACGGCGGTCAGCACGCTTGCACCATAGACGCCCAGCGCCGAGAATGTCTTGAGATCCGCCTGAATGCCCGCGCCGCCGCCGCTGTCGGAGCCTGCGATCGTCAATGCGGTTGCGACCATGTGCCGTTCCTCTCGATCTTTCGGGGAACGGCGGAGGGCGCGCGAGGGCGTGCCGAAATCCGTTCCCTACGCCGGTATCACCCGGATCAGGTTCGATGGGTTGGCGCGTGACCTCTCAGCCCCGGTTTCGGAGCACCCCAACGGATGACACAAACGTAACAGCGCCCACGACCGGCAACAAGGGGATTACGCAAAAAAGCCCCGTCACGCCAATCGTGACGGGGCAAGGCAAGGGTGCCCGGTCAAGTCAGTACCCGGACACCGGCGGCAAGCGAAGATCAGTTGGGGCGGTCGGCCATCTCGGCGCGGATCTGCTGGCGCAGCACGTCGATGGGCACGATCTTGCCCTCGCGGCGAAAGCACCAATAGGTCCAGCCATTGCAGCTTGGCGCGCCTTCGAGATACGCGCCGACCTGGTGGATCGAACCGTTCACGCCATCGGCCACGAGCGTGCCATCGGCGCGCACCTTGGCCGCCGCCTTGCCGTTCATCGAGGTGAGCACCTCGCCGGGGCGGAGCATTCCGCGCTCGACAAGCTGGCCAAAGGGCACGCGCGGCTCGGCACGTTTCGATGTAGAGACCCGGAGCGCCTCGCTGTCATATTTGCGCACCGCCCGGAGCCGCGCCTCGGCCACGCGGCGATAGCTTTCCTCGCGCTCGATGCCGATGTAATCGCGGCCCAGCATCCGCGCCACGGCACCCGTCGTGCCAGTGCCGAAGAACGGATCGAGCACCACATCGCCGGGATTGGTGGAGCCGACCAGAACCCGGTGCAACAGGCTCTCGGGTTTTTGTGTCGGATGCGCCTTGTCGCCGTTTTCATCCTTGAGCCGCTCATGCCCGGTGCAAATGGGCAGCA
The DNA here is from genome assembly GCA_002421985.1 of Roseovarius sp. UBA6217. Lineage (GTDB taxonomy): Bacteria > Pseudomonadota > Alphaproteobacteria > Rhodobacterales > Rhodobacteraceae > Roseovarius. The sequence goes on from DISF01000029.1 coordinate 21,526, forward strand.
GCCAGTCGCTGCGCATCTGCACGCCGTCATTCAATGATTTCAGCGCCTCGTAGTTGAACGTGTATTTTCCGCCCTCCTCGCGGCTGGCCCAGATCATCGTCTCATGCGCGTTGGTCAGGCGTTTGCCGCGAAAATTGGGCATCGGGTTGGATTTGCGCCAGACCACATCGTTGAGGATCCAGAACCCCGCATCCTGCAACGCGGCACCGACGCGAAAGATGTTGTGATACGAGCCGATGACCCAGATCGCGCCGGTGGGCTTGAGCAGACGGCGCGCCGCCGCCAGCCAATCGCGCGTAAAGCGGTCATAGGCGGCAAAGCTGGCAAAGCTGTCCCAGGCGTCATCGACGGCATCGACCCGGCTGTTATCGGGCCGGTGCAGATCGCCGCGCAGTTGCAGATTGTAGGGAGGATCGGCAAAGATGAGGTCGATGCTGGCCTCGGGAAGGCCGTTCATCACCTCGATGCAGTCACCCGCGATAATCGTGTTGAGAGGGAGCGCGGGCGCGCCCTTTGCCTTGGTTTTCGGTGTCATTTTCTGCCTCTGTCCCGGCGCCTTGGGCGCTCTGATCCTTGGCAAAACAATGAGTCAAAGCTGATTCGTGGTCAATTTCTTTTTTGAATCAGAGGGTTAGTTATTTTCTTGATACAAGATATTGTGGACGGGTTTGAACGAACGCCTATGGTGAGGGGTCACACCGAGATTTAGGAGTGCGTCGCGATGTGCCTTTGACGGATAGCCTGCGTTTCGCTCCCATCCATAGCCGGGAAACTGTTGCGCCAAATCCCGCATGAGGCGATCACGCACCTGCTTGGCCACGATCGAGGCCGCCGCGATCGAGAGCGAAGCGGCATCGCCCCTGACGATCGCCCGCGCCGGGAGTGTGAGACCGCGCGGGATCAGGTTGCCGTCGATCAGCACCATGCCGGGGGCCGGATCAAGCCCGGCGATGGCCCGCTCCATCGCCAGATGCGCCGCGCGCAGGATGTTGAGGCTGTCGATCTCGGCGACGCTGGCATGGGCAACCGACACCTCGGCACAGTCCATGAGCGCCGCACAAAGCGCCGCGCGCCGCGCTGCGCTCAGCTTCTTGGAATCGTCAAGCCCCTCTGGCACGCGCGCGGGATCGAGGATGACCGCCGCCGCCGTCACCGGCCCGGCAAGCGGGCCGCGCCCGACCTCGTCCACCCCCGCGATGCGGGCATGGCCAAGGGCGCGGGCGGCGTGCTCGTGGGTGAAATCGGGGCGGGCCATGCGCCGTGATGGCACGGGCCTGCGGCGAATGCAAAGGGGGGCACGCCCGTCACTGATAGCCATGCCGGTTGAGGCTTATCCCTTTCCGGGCAGGGTGCCTGAGGGGCGCGCCGCCGTGACGGCGTCTTGGGGGGTTACCTGCCATAGCCATAGCCATAGCCATTCCCGGAGTGGCGGTAACCCGGCGCATGGCGCGGGCTGCGCTGATAGACATGGCGCGGCTTGCCATAGGCGCTATGGCCACGGGCATAGCCGCCGCCATGCGATTGATACCCGCGAGAGACATAGCGGCCATCGTGGCGGTCGTGCTTGTTGTTGCCAACGATCGCCGCGCCGATGATCGCGCCGACGGCGAGTCCGGCGATGACCTTGCCGGCGTCATTTCCGGCGTGCGCCTGGGTGGGGGCGGCAAACGAGGCCAGCACGAGCGCGCCTGCCATGAGGGTGGTGGTGAGCCTGGTAAACATGATCTGATCCTTTTCTTTACTGATACGATGTCACGACCGATCCACGGCGCGATCACCGGCCATAATGATACCCGTAGGAGCGATGGCGCGGCGCATGGCGCGGACCGGGGAGATAGATGTATTTCGTGCCATAACCGCGATGGCCGCGGCTCGGACGGTAGTTGCTGTGCCCAAGATACCGTGGCCGCGCATAGTCATAGCCGTGATGGACGTTGCCGTAGCCGCGCGAGAGATGCCCGCGATGGTGGCGCTGGCCTCCTGCGAGGATGACCCTGGCATCGGCGGCGGGAGCGGCCTGGGTGATCGGTGCCGCAGAGGCGACAGGCGCGCCACCAAGGCTGAGGGCCGCGCCGAAGGCGAGAGCGAGGACTGTGCGAAACATGGTGTCTCCTTTCAGGTTTGCGTGACAGCGCGGTGCGGGAGCTGTTGTCGGTCGCCCTCACCGCAGGTCGTGCCCTGAACATGTGTCCACCCGGCCCGGACAGGCAATAACGGCCCCATGATATCCGATATCGTCGGCTTTCAGGGTCATTTCGGGTTACGGGTTATTGAATAGCCGCAGGCGCTGGCGCATCTTGTCGCCATGACACGCATCATCGGCATCCTCGCAGCGACCCTCGCGCTCACCCTCTCTGCCAAGGCGGCGATGGCGGCGTGCCAGGTCGAATACAAGGCCAAACGGGACAATCCGTTTGGGCTTTTCTATAACGTGACCACGGTCAGCGTGCCCTGTTCGGCGGCAGAGGGGGCGCTTCGGGCGCAGCTCGCGCAACAGGGGCTTACGCTGCTCAAGATCATGTCGAAGAAGGAAAAATAACGTGATCCTGCGATCAAGATGAGGCTGGGCGCGCAAGACAGATCCGCCGCCGACATGCGCCGGTCGGGCACCCGCGTCGTGGTGTTCGGCGTGGTGGCCATCGTTGCGATCCTGACGGTCGCGGCGGTGTTCCTGTTTCTGAGCCTGCCGGATGCGAATGCCTTCAACGCGCGGGTCGAGCGTATCTTTGTCGAGAACGACGCGCTCACCGGTCAGGGCGAGATAAAGCTGCTTGAAATCCTCGCCCTGGCGGGCACCGCCTTTTCGGAAACACTTGTCAGTTACCGGATGGTCATATTCGTGCTGCTGGTGTTTTCCACCGCTTTGCTGGTGGCGTCGCTGGTGTTTCTGGTGATGCTGGCGGCGCTCAACCGGCGCATGGCACAGATCGAGCGGACGGGGATACAGGTCTCGTCGCTGCATATCAGCCGCGAGGAACGCACTGTCTATCTCAACGACATGGCGTTCAAGCTGACCGATGCCGCGCTCGAGACGCTGAGTATCCTCGCGGAGGCGCGGCTTGACGATGACGTGCTCAGCGGGGCCGAGATCGAGGCGATCATCTCGGGGCGGCGAGCGGAGGATTGCGAAGAGGCCGCCGGGGCCACCCGGATCAAGCGGCTACGCGACGCGCTGGGTAATCAACTTGTCAGCGAAATGCTGGTCAAGAACATCGCCCGGCGCGGCTATGTGCTCCTGGTGGATAAATCGGCGATCCGCGTTCAGTGACGGGCACAGGCGCGGCACGATGAAAACGGAGGATGCCAGCCGGTTGACCAGCACCCTCCGCCACCCCACGTGCTCCCTACGCACCACACGTGTTACTCTTTGGAAGGTCCCGGCCATCCTGGCCCTGACCTCTTGAGCCTACAGCAAATGTGCGGCACCGCCAAACCCGGAGTGCCGCGCATTCGTTTCAAATTGCGGGGATCAAACCCCGTCATGCGGCCTGTCTTGGGGCCTGCGCCGCCCTGCCCTCGATCAGCGCGCGGTGCAACGCGGTAATGCCTGTGTCAAGATCATCGGTGCCCAGCACGAATTGCACATCCACGCCGCGGGGCGTCTGATGGGCGGCGATCACCTCGATATCCGCCTCTTCCAGCGCGGCAAGGCCCCGGCTCAGCACCCGGAGCCCCTTGAGGTCGCGCCCGATGGGCGAGACCAGCGCCAGCGTGCGCGCCGAGACCCGCGCCGCCGGATAAAGCGCCTCCAGATCGCGGGCCACACGCCGCACCACCTTGAGCGAGGCCTGCACGTAATGCGTGATCGTGTTGGCGTTCGAGGTCTTGGAGACGATCCACACGTTATGCCGCTTGAGCGCGTCGAGAATCGCGGTGTCATAGCCCTTGACGCCCACCATGTCCTGCTCGAAGAGCTCCAGCGCCACGACCTTGAGGCCGGTCACGATCTCGACCGCCGGGGTATCGGTCGGCTGATCGTCGATCAGCGTGCCGGGATCGCCGGGATCAAAGGCGTTGGTGACGCGCAGGGGCACCTCGGCCTGCCGCAGCGTCTTGGCGGCCTTGGGGTGGATCGCCTCCATCCCCAGATTCGAGAGCTGATCGGCCACGTCGTAATTGGTATGGCCCAGTTTACGCACCGCCTCTTCGCCCACCAGTTTCGGATCGGCCGAAGACAGGTGAAACTCCTTGTGGATGATCGCCTCGCGCGCGCCGGTATGGGCCGCGATACGGGCGAATGTCACCTCGGAATAGCCGCGATCAAACTCGCGCATCAAGCCTTCGGAGCATTGCGCATAGCCGGTGACGATGGGCATTTCCGCGCTCAAATCCACATCGCTCAAGCCCGCCGCGATCCGCTCCGACAGCGTATGCCCGGTCTCGTCGCGCCAGCCGCTGAGGTCGATGAACCGCGCATTGACGCCCGCGCGCTGCAACAGAAGCGTGGTGACAAAGGCCGAATGCGCCTCGCCCAGACCCGAGAGCAATTCGCGGATGACCATCATGTGATCGCTGAGGCGAAAATGCCCGTAGGAACAAAGCCGTTGCAGATCGAACAGGCAGGACCGCGCGCCCTCGATCCGGTCGCGCACGAATTCATCGGCCATGCTGCGGTCGCCGGGGTTGCCCAGAATATCGCCATGCGCGGCGCGCATCGCGCGCCCCACCTCGGTCAGCGCATCAAGCCAGCCGTGATCGTCATCGTTGTTGGCAAAGCGCGCATAGACGCCCGGTTGCCCGGATTTCTTGTGCTCCAGCAGCAGGTTGGTGATGCCGCCAAAGGCCGACACGACGAAGACGCGACCATAAAGCGCCGCCCCCTCGCGGCCTGCGATAAAGAGCGTGTCGAGCAGCTCATTGACACGACTCATCGACGTGCCGCCGATCTTCTCGACGGTGTGGGTTGGAAATGTCATATCCCTCATGCCGGGGCCTTTCCGCCCCGTCCTCTCAGGTTGATTGAAGCGCGTAAGAGCCGTCGGCCTGATGCACCTCGTTGCCCGTCACCGGCGGGTTGAAGCAGCAGGCCATCACAAGCTCTTCTTCGGCGCGCAGGGTGTGGCGATCGTGCTTGTCAAGCGCATACATCACGCCGGGCGTGATCTCATGCGTCTCGCCGGTGGCCAGATCGGTGATCGAGCCTTTGCCCTGCATACAGTAGACGCTCTCGAAATGGTTCTTGTACTCAAAGGTGTGCTCCGATCCCGGCTCCAGAAAGGTGATGTGGAAAGAAAACCCCATCCCGTCATCGGCCAGAAGCATCCGCACGCTTGACCATTGTGCATCGGACACAACGCGGTTGCGCTCTTCCTTGATGATCTTGTTGAAATCCCTGACGATCATGTTCCGTTACTCCGCAGCTATTTTCCGGGTCTTGGTCACATCCCGCACCGCCTGCGCGAGGATGTCCAGCCCTTTGGCGAATGTGTCCTCGGGCGTGGTCAGCGGGGCAAGCACCTTGACCACCTCATCGCGCGCGCCCGAAGTCTCGATTATGAGGCCCAATTCAAAGGCCCGCGCGCAGATCGCGCCCGCCAGATCGCCATTGCCCACATCGACGCCCTGCATCATGCCGCGCCCCTTGAGGCGGGCACCGGGGATGGTGTCGGCGATCCGCGACAGCGCCGCGCGCAGCACCTCGGCCTTGGCGGCAATCTCTTGCTGGAACGCGTCGTCGCGCCAGAACTTTTCCAGCGCCACGCGCGCGGTGACAAAGGCATGGGTGTTGCCCCGGAAGGTGCCGTTATGCTCGGCCGGGCCCCAGATATCATGCTCGGGCTTGATGAGCAGCGCGGCAAAGGGCAGGCCCATGCCGGAAAAGCTCTTGGCCATGGGGATGAGATCCGGCTCGATGCCCATCTCCTCGAAGCTGAAGAAGGTGCCGGTGCGCCCGCAGCCGGCCTGAATGTCATCGACGATCAGCAGCGCGCCATGCTCGCGGGCGATCCGCGCGATGCCCTGCATGAAGGCGGTGGAGGCCGCGTTGAGCCCGCCCTCGCCCTGCACCGGCTCGATGATGAAGGCCGCGGGCGCATCGACGCCGCTTGACGGGTTGGAAAGCATCTCCTCGATGATGCGCAGGCTGTCCACATCCGCGCCAAACGCGCCCTCGAATGGCATATGGGTGGTGCCGCAGAGCGGCCCGCCGCCCGCGCCCGCGCGCTTCGACGCGTTGCCGGTGCACGAGAGCGCGCCCATGGTCATACCGTGAAACCCGTTGGTAAAGGCGATGATGTTGCGCCGCCCGGTGACCTTGCGCGCCAGCTTCATCGCCGCCTCAACCGCGTTGGTGCCGGTAGGGCCGGTCATCATCACCTTGTAATCCATACCGCGCGGTTTCAGGATGATGTCCTCGAAGGCGCGCAGGAAATCGGCCTTGGCACCGGTGTGCATGTCAAGGCCGTGGGTGACGCCATCGGCGGTGATATGCTCGATCAGCGCGGCCTTCATGTCGGGGTCATTATGCCCGTAGTTGAGCGACGAACACCCGGCGAGAAAGTCGATATAGCTGCGCCCCGTCGCATCGGTAAGCTCTGAGCCCTGCGCCTTGATGAAAGACGTGGGAAAGCTGCGGCAATAGCTGCGCGCCTCGGATTCGCGGCGGGAATAGATGTCGAGATCGGCTGATTGCTCAGTCGGCATGTCATGTTCCTTCGTGTGATTGGGGAGCGGGCGGCGGCCCCGGTCAGGCCGCCTTTTTCATCCGCGCCTTGAGAGAGATCGTCACCATATATTCGGTGTCGTGAAGCTCGTCGAAATGCTGCGATTTCGAGAAATAGGGCGCGCTTGACAGCTCTGCCTCGCTCAGCTCGGTGAACTTGCGAAAGAGCGCCCAGCTTGCGGCATTGTCTCGGGTGATGGTGGTCTGCACGCGAGTCACGCCCTTGGTGCTCTCACGCGACAACAGCCCGCGGAGCATCAGCGTGCCAAGCCCGGTGCCGCGCGCCTTTTCCGAAACGGCGACCTGCCAGACAAACAGCGTCTCGGGGTCGTCGGGCAGGCGGTAGCCCGAAATCCAGCCGACAATCTCGCCATCCATCTCGGCGACGATGCAGGTATCGCGGAAATGGTCGCACTGCACGAGGTTGCAATACATGGAATTCTCGTCGAGCGGCTTGCAGGCGCGAACGAGCCTCCAGATATCCGCCCCGTCCTCTGCCACCGGTTTGCGCAGCGATGGCACTGATTTTCCGAAAATTTCCCTTGCATGGCGCATGGATGATCAGCCCTCTTTTGTTTCGATTGACTAAGTATAATACTTAGCCTATAAAATCAACCTTTATCCGCAAAATAGTTATTATGACGAATTTGTGACCGGAAAACGCAGGCTTATGCAGTAATTATCATTAGCGTTGTCTATTATATAGAGCGAAAATGGCAAGAGAGGGAAGGATTTGCAATTGAGTGACAGCTTTGCGACCATCGCGTCGATCACCGGGAGAGACCTCATGGATCGCACCGATCAAAGCCTTATCGCGCTGCGGCGCATCCTGCGCGCGACGGAAATTTACGGGCGCAAGCTTGCGAACGCCGCCGGGTTGACGCCGGTGCAATTTCGCGTGCTTCAGATCGTGGCAGAGCGCGGCCAGAGCACGGCGACCGAGATTGCCCGCCGGATGCGCGTCTCACAGGCGACGGTCACCTCGCTGGTGGACAAGCTGGTGAAACAAGGCATGGTCACGCGCGAGAAATCACAGGAGGATCGGCGGCAGATCAATATCCTGATTTCCCAGGCCGGCCGCGACACGATCCGCCTTGCGCCGGACGCGCTTCAACAACGCTATGTGCGCAAGTTCGAGGCGCTGGAGGAATGGGAACAGGCGCAGCTTGTCGCTTCGCTGGAGCGGGTGGCGGCGATGCTTGATGCCGACGAGATCGACGCCTCGCCGGTGCTTGATACCGGCGATCTGCGCGGCGCATCCTGAGGCAGGCATGAAAACGCCCGCCACGGGGGGCGGGCGCATGGGCAACGGCGCGGGGCCGATCAGTCGTAGACGGCTTCCTTGCCGAAATGCCTGGTCAGCATATAATAGACCACGGCGCGATACTTGTTGCGCTCGGAGCGGCCATAGGTATCGAGCACCTGGTTGATCGCATCCATCAGAGCGGGGCTGTCGGCAAGGCCCAGTTTCTTGATGAGGAAATTGTTCTTGACGGTTTCAAGCTCGGCGGGCTGGCCCGCCGCCACGGTCGCAGCATCGGCGTCGTAGATCGCCGGACCACAGCCGATCGTCACCTTGGTGAGCAGGGCCATATCCGGCTCAATCCCGCATTTGTTGCGCAGGTCATCCGCGTAGCGTGCAATCAGATCGTCACGTTTTCCCATCAACTATCTCCCAATCACCCGGCGTTGTCGCCGGTTCCTCGTTTCACCAAGCCCCTTGAGTGGCCCTCGGCGAGGATAGCGGCAGTTGATCTGCCCACAAAGGGAAAAGTGCCCGGCCTCTCCCCGCCAAAGAAAAACGCCCGCCAGCCAAGGGCAAGCGGGCGCAAATCCCATGCAAGCCGCGCCGCTCAGTAGCGGTAATGCTCGGGCTTGAACGGCCCTTCCGGCGACACGCCGATATAGGCGGCCTGTTCGGGGCTCATCTTGGTCAGTTTCACGCCGATGCGATCAAGATGCAGGCGTGCGACCTTTTCATCGAGATGCTTGGGCAGGATATAGACCTCGTTGCCATATTGATCGCCCTTTGTCCAAAGCTCGATCTGCGCCAGCACCTGATTGGTAAACGACGCCGACATCACGAAACTGGGGTGCCCGGTGGCGTTGCCGAGGTTCAGCAGGCGCCCCTCGGACAGCAGGATGATGCGATTGCCCGAAGGCATCTCGATCATGTCCACCTGCTCCTTGATATTGGTCCATTTGTGGTTCTTGAGGGCCGCCACCTGAATTTCATTGTCGAAATGGCCGATATTGCCGACAATCGCCATGTCCTTCATCTCGCGCATATGCTCGATGCGGATCACATCCTTGTTGCCGGTGGTGGTGATGAAGATATCCGCCGAAGAGACGACATCCTCCAGAAGCACCACCTCGAACCCGTCCATCGCCGCCTGAAGCGCGCAAATCGGATCGACCTCGGTCACCTTCACGCGCGCACCGGCACCGCGCAACGACGCGGCAGAGCCTTTGCCGACATCGCCATAGCCCATCACGACCGCAACCTTGCCCGCCATCATCGTATCGGTGGCGCGGCGGATCCCGTCGACGAGGCTTTCCTTGCAGCCATATTTGTTGTCGAATTTCGACTTGGTCACGCTGTCGTTCACGTTGATCGCCGGGAAGGGCAGTTGGCCCTGCTTGTGCAATTCATAAAGGCGATGCACGCCGGTTGTGGTCTCCTCGGACACGCCCTTGATCTGGTCACGCACGCGTGTGAACCAGCCGGGGCTGGCGGCCATGCGCCTGGCGATCTGCGCCTTGATGACGGCTTCTTCCTCGGATTGCGGGACCGGGATGACATCCTCGCCCGCCTCGGCGCGCGCGCCAAGCAGCACGTAAAGCGTGGCATCGCCGCCATCGTCGAGGATCATGTTGGGGCCATCCTCGAACTGGAACGACCGGTCGAGGTAATCCCAATGCTCCTCAAGGCTCTGGCCCTTGACCGCGAAAACAGGCGTTCCGCCCTCGGCAATCGCCGCCGCCGCGTGATTTTGCGTTGAAAAGATGTTGCACGACGCCCAGCGCACATCGGCCCCAAGCTCGACAAGCGTTTCGATCAGGACAGCGGTCTGGATGGTCATGTGCAGGCTTCCGACGATCCGCGCGCCCTTGAGCGGCTTTGCCTCGCCATATTCGCGGCGCAGCGCCATCAGGCCAGGCATTTCGGTTTCGGCAATATCAATCTCCTTGCGGCCATAGGCGGCGAGGCTGATATCCTTGACGATGTAATCCTTTGCCATTCGGGGGGTGGCTCCTTGCGTTTCAATATCGCGAGGCAGATAGCACTCCCCCCCTTGATGGGCAATGCGTGATCACCCGGCCACGCCCGCGGCGGCGGCAGTGGCCCTGACAGCGGCGCGCCGTTGCCGGGGCCACGCCGCCCTTTTGCGATTCGGGCGCGAACAAGGGATACTGGACCACCCGCGCCGCACCGCATTTCGAGCGCGTGATCGCGGTCTCGTCAATGTCACCCTGCACGCGCTTTGCAAATCCTTTGTCGCCGGGCTAATCAAGGCCACGGCAATACCGGAGGCCCCATGCCCAAACCCCGCGCCTGGCAAAAGATGCTTTCGGGCCGCAGGCTCGACCTGCTCGATCCGACCCCGGTCGATATCGAAATCGAGGATATCGCGCATGGCCTCAGCTTTGTCGCGCGCTGGAACGGGCAAACGCTGGGAGAGTATCCCTATTCCGTGGCCGAGCATTCGCTGCTTGTAGAGCGGCTCTATTCCCGCCTCAATCCGCGCGCGCCTGCGAAATGGCGGCTGGCCGCGCTCTTGCATGATGCGCCGGAATACGTGATCGGCGACATGATTTCGCCGGTCAAGGCTGCCATCGGTCCCGCCTATGACGATCTCGACAAGCGGCTTGCGGCGGCGGTGCATCTGCGGTTTGGCCTGCCCGCCGCCTTGCCCGCCCCGGTCAAGCGGCAGATCAAGACCGCCGACAAGATCAGCGCCTGGATGGAGGCCACGGAGATCGCCGGGTTTACCGTGGCAGAGGCGGATCGGTTCTTCGGCAAGCCCGCTCCGGCGCTCCTCGACGGACTCGCGCTCTCGCTGCGGCCCCCGGTCGAGACCCGCGCGGCCTATCTTGCGCGGCACCACGCTTTGCTTGCGGAGATGGGTTAGAGCGTTTCGGTTTTTCGTTGAAACACCGAAACACTCTAAATGATTGAGTTGTCGCAATTTCGAACCGAAAAAGTCTATCAACTTTTTCTGAAATTGCTTTAAATCCACCCACCCCGCGACATCAGGCCGAGCGCCTCCAACTGCCGCCAACCTGTCAGCCGGGTGGAGCGCGCGCACCACAGGTCGGGATCGGCGGTCAGCGCGTCGTAATAGGCGTCGTAAAGCGTGCTGTTGGCGAAATGCTCCTGCCGGTGCTTTTCCTCGCCCGCACGATCCACCACGGTGGCAAGAAATTTCGAATGCAGCAGCACGCCCGAGGTCAGCTCGCCGCCCGCGCTGTCATAGACGTGGTTAAGATGCCGCGGCAGCAGGTTGTGGGTCGAGCTTGTATAGACATAGCGCCAGTGCCATTTCACCAGCGGCACCTTGCCCATGGTCGGCGCGCGGCGCGGATCAGCGGCAAAGAACATCCGCGCGCGCGGGCCGCCCTGGATCCACAGATTCTGCAAATCGCGCTTGCGCCGCATCGAATAATTCCCGGCATCGAACCAGCACAGCACCTCGAACGGATCGCCGCCCTGCGGGACGAGCTGCGCCGAGAGCCGCCCCTTGGGATACATATCAAGCATCAGCGCCCCGAAAGAGGCGCGCCCCTGGCGATCCAGCCAATCGCACAGCGCCGGAAGGGGCCGCGTTTCGTGATAGGGATAGACGAGGCATTCATCGGCATCGAGCGTCAGGCACCAATGCCCGTGCCCGTGCCGCATCATCAGCCAGGTAAGCCAATCCATGCCAAAGCGCGCGCGCTTGTAGCTCTGCGCCGTGGTCCAGAGCGAGACATCGGGTTGCGCGGCAAGATGCGCGCGGGTGCCGTCGGTGCTGTCATTCTCGACGATCAGGAAATGATCCACGCCAAGGCGGCGGTGATGGTCGAGGAAATGCCCCAGCCGCTCCGCCTCGTTGCGCATGGTGGCAAAGCACAGGATCGCGCCCGGCGCGATGGTGCCGGTGCGGTCGGTCACGCTGTGCAACTGCCGCCGCCTCGCCACGGCGCGCGCCAGAAGCCTGCGCCGCCGCAAGCGCAGCTTGTAGGCCAGTGCCAGATCGCCAAACCGCGCGCGCGCCATCCGCTGCCCTCTTGCCACCGGGCGCAGCGTCGGCGCTACGCTTGGTAATGTCCAGTGCGGTGCCAGCGCCAGGCATCGCCGATCATCTCGCGAAGCGTCGAGCGCGCAGGCACCCAGCCAAGCTCGGCCCCGGCGCGGGTAGAGCCAGAGACCAGCCGCGTGCAATCGCCCGCGCGCCGCGCGCCCTCGACCACCGGCACCGGGACACCGGTCACCGCCTCGGCCACGTCGATCACCTCGCGGACCGAAAATCCGGTACCGGAGCCAAGGTTGAACACGCGGCTGCCATGCCCCGCCTCAAGCCAGCGCAAGCCGAGGATATGCGCCTCTACCAGATCCATGACATGCACGTAATCGCGGATGCAGGTGCCATCGGGTGTGTCATAATCGGTGCCAAAGATTGTGAGCGCATCGCGCCGCCCCGAGACGGCATCGAGAACCAGTGGCACAAGATGTGTCTCGGGCTGGTGAAACTCGCCCACCTCGGCCTCGGGGTCGGCACCAGCCACGTTGAAATAACGGAATATGACGTGGCGCAGCCCATGCGCCACCTCGAAATCGCGCAGTATGTCCTCGATCGCGCGTTTCGACGCGCCGTAGGCGTTGATCGGCATCTGTGCGCAGCCCTCGTCAAGCAGCACGTTATCGTGGTCGCCATAGGTGGCGCAGGTCGAGGAAAACACGAGATCGAGGCACCCTGCCGCCACCGCCGCCTCCATGAGGCAGAGCGATCCGGCGACGTTGTTGTGCCAGTAAAGCCCCGGCGCGCGAATGCTTTCGCCAACCTGGCTCAGGGCCGCGAAATGCATCACCGCGCTTGGCTGCCATGCGGCAAAGACCTGATCGAGCCGGGCGCGATCGGTCAGATCGCCCTCCTCGAACGGGCCAAACCGGACCGCATCGCGCCATCCCGTGCTCAGATTGTCATAGCAGACGGGCGTATATCCCGCCGCGCGAAGCACCTTGCAGGCGTGGCTTCCGATATAGCCCGCGCCGCCGGTGACGAGAATATTGCTCACGAAAACGCCCCCGGCCTATTGCGCGGCCTTGTCGGCATGAACCACGTCGGTAATGTAGTTCAACAGATCGTCGCGCAGGTCGTCACGCGCGAGCGCAAAGGCCACGGTCGCCTGAAGGAACCCGGCCTTGGAGCCGCAATCGAAACGGTGCCCCTTGAAGCGGAAGCCATAGACCTCCTCGCCATCCTCGCGCGCGGCATCAATGGCATCGGTGAGCTGGATCTCACCGCCCGTGCCGGTCTGTTTGCGGTTGAGTTTCTGCAACACCGTCGGTGTCAGGATATAGCGACCGATCACGGCAAGGTTTGACGGCGCAGAGCCCGGCTCTGGCTTTTCGACCATGCCCTTGGTCGAGACGATGCTGCCCATGTCTTCCTTGACGTCGAGGATACCGTAGGATTTCGTCATCGCGTCAGGCACTTCCATCGCGGCGACCATGTTGCCGCCGATCTCGTCAAAGGCCTCGACCATCTGTTGCAAACAGGGCTTTTCGGCGGCGATCACGTCATCGGGCAGGATCACGGCAAAGGGCTCATTGGCGATGAAGCGGCGCGCGCACCACACCGCGTGGCCAAGGCCGAGCGGCTTGTGCTGGCGCATATAGGCGATCTCGCCCGAGTCCATGTTGGTGGATTTGAGGATTTCGAGCAGATCATCCTTGCCCTTGCGGCGCAATTCCTGCTCAAGCTGCGGGGCGTTGTCGAAATAATCCTCAAGCGCGCTTTTGCCGCGCGAGGTGACGAATATGAATTCCCTGATCCCGGCGGCGCGCGCCTCGTCGATGGCGTATTGCACCAGCGGACGATCAACCAGCGTCATGATTTCCTTGGGCACCGATTTCGTCGCCGGAAGAAACCGCGTGCCCAGACCGGCCACCGGAAAAATCGCCTTGGTTACTCGTTTACGCATGGCCTGCTCCTCAATCGCTTTTTTGCGCACTTTACATACCTGACGCTATATACATACCTGACGCCCTATTTGCATTACGTTAAGGGGAAACCAAGGAGATTTCTTGTCATCCGATGCATCAGGCACACGGCCCCAGAGCCAGCGGCATGTGCCGGTTTCCATCCGTGTAGAGGGGATAGCGAAACGGCCCCGGCCCATCTGCGTAGCAGGCCTGCGGGCAAAACGCGCGCAACCACATGAAATCGCCCGCCTCCACCTCGACCCAGTCGCGGTTGAGCCGGTAGACCGCCTTGCCCTCCAGCACGTAAAGCCCGTGCTCCATCACATGCGTTTGCTCGAACGGGATCACGCCGCCGGGCTGAAAGGTGACGATGGTCACATGCATGTCGTGGCGCAGATCGTCGGGGGCAACGAACCGCGTCGTTGCCCAGACACCGCCGGTATCGGGCATTTCCACGGGGGCGATCTCGCACTCGTTCAGCACCAGAGGCGGCGGCGCGTCCAGCCCCTCGACCGGCACATAACGCTTGCGGATCCAGTGAAACCGCAGCGGCGCCTCGCCCGTATTGCGCAGCCGCCAATCGGCACCGGGCGGGATATAGGCATAGCCGCCCGGCCCCAGATCATGCGCCTTTCCGCCGAAACAGAGCCGCATTTCGCCCTCGAGCACGAAAAGCACCGCCTGCGTGCCCGGTCAGAAGCCGGGTTTGCGGCGGCAGCCCGCCCCTGGGCGCGTGATAGCGCCGCTCAGGCAATTCCCATCTCCTTCATCATCGCCTCAAGCCGCGGCACATCCTCGGGGTTGTTGAGCTCCCAGAACTGTCGCCCGCGCGCCTCGACCTCGACGCAGAGCACGGCGCGCCCGTTTTCGAGGAATCGAAGCTGTTCCAGCCCTTCCAGCCCCTCCAGCGGCCCCGCCTCAAGGCCGGGACAGGCCGCAAGCGCCTGCGCGCGGTAAGCATAGACGCCGACATGGTGAAACACCGGCGTGGCATCGCCATCGCCGTAGCGCGCCGAGGTGTAGGGGATCACCTCCTTGGAGAAATAGAGCGCGTGGCGGTGGCGGTCGAAAACGGCGGTGGTGCCGCCCACGCGCCCTGCCGCGCGATCCTCGAGAAAGCCGTTGAGCGCGCGCCCGTCGCAGCGCAACACAGGCGTCGCCACCTCGGCGCCCGCATCCGCGCGCAGCCCCGTGATGAGGTCAGAGACGAACCACGGCGGGGTCAGCGGCGCGTCGCCCTGAAGGTTGACGACGATCTCATACCCCCCGCCCAGCGCGGCATGCGCCTCGGCGCAGCGCTCGGTGCCGTTGGCGCATTCCGTCGATGTCATCACCACCTCGGCCCCGAATCGCTCTGCGGCGTCGCGGATGCGATCATCGTCGGTGGCCACCACCACGCGATCCACGCCCGGAACCTCGCAGGCCGCGCGCCACGACCGCTCGATCAGCGTGCGCGCAGCACCCCCCGCCCCCCGGAGCGGCACCAACGGCTTGCCGGGATAGCGGGTAGAGGCATAGCGCGCGGGGATGACGATGAGGGCCGACATGGCCTAGCCTTTCCTGAGATCGACGCCCGGCGCGCAGGCGATGAAGAACGGGTTTTCAAAGCCGGGCTTGCCATAGGCCAGCGGCGCGAGCGTGTCGAAATCGAGCACATGCCCGCCCGCGCCCGCCAGCACGGCATGGCCTGCGGCGGTGTCCCATTCCATCGTGCGGCCAAGGCGCGGATAAAGATCGGCCTCGCCCGAGGCCACGAGACAGAACTTGAGCGACGATCCCGCGCTTGTCATGTCGCGCACATCATAGCGCGAGATGTAATCGTCGGTGGCCTGATCGCGATGCGATTTGGACGCCACCACCATCAGCGCCGCGTTGTCGGGCCGTGACACGCGAAGCCGGGTTTGCCGCCCCGGCACCTTGGGGTCGAACGGGCCTGTCTCCTCGACGGCGCTGCCATCGGGCAGGGTATAGAACATGCGCCCGCGCGCGGGGGCATAGACGATGCCGCGCACCGGGGTGCCATCCTCGACCCAGGCGATGTTGACGGTGAAATCGCCGCGCCGGTTGATGAATTCCTTGGTCCCGTCCAGCGGATCGACGATGAGAAAGCTGCGCGCGCTCTGCGCGTGCGAGCCGGCCTGCTCCTCGGTGACCAGCGCGACATCGGGAAACGCCGCCCGCAGCCCCGCCGAGATGAGCGCATCCGCGGCTTCGTCGGCCTCGGTCACGGGGCTATCGTCGGATTTGAGTTTTACCTCGAAATCCGGCCCTTCGTAGATCTCCATGATGCGGTTCCCGGCCTCAAGCGCCAGCCGCCGCATTTCCGATATCAGCCGTTCATGCTCCAAATCGTCATTCCCCTGCCTGTTTTGCGCCACTTTGTCGCGCTAGTGGATGGATCAATTGATACCCCTTATGATATGCGCGTCACGGTTCGGCAAGGAACCGGGCGCGCATATCACGCAGGCAGATCGCCGCAAGCGAGGCAAAACCGCATGTTCAAGACCGTCCGACCCAAGTCTTCGCTGCATTCGGCGGTGGTCATCCTCGAACTGATCTATCACGCCACCGTGCGCAGCATCCGCGCACAGCACGGCAACGCGATCGTGGCGCTTGGGCTCAATATCCTGACCGTGGTCATCATGGTTCTCGCCTTCTATCTGTTCTTCAGCGTTCTCGGCCTCAAGGCGGCCAAGATACGCGGCGATTTCCTGTTGTTCATGATGTCGGGCATTTTCATCTACATCACCCATATCAAGGCGATGGGCGCGGTCGCCGCGTCCGAGGGGCCGGCCTCGCCCCTGATGCAGCACGCGCCGATGAACACGGCGATCACGATTTCCTCGGCGGCGCTCGGCTCGCTCTATATCCAGACGCTGTCGCTCATCATCGTGCTGTTCGTCTATCATGTCATGTTCAACCCGATCACGATCTACCAGCCGATATATGCCTATGGCATGGTGCTTCTGGCGTGGTTCACGGGGTTTGGGGCCGGGCTTGTGCTGCTGGCGCTCAAGCCGTGGTTCCCGACCTTCGTGAAGCTGTTCACCACGATCTACCAGCGGGCCAACATGATCGCCTCGGGCAAGATGTTCGTGGTCAACATGCTGCCGCCGATGATGTATAATATGTTCGCGTGGAACCCGCTGTTTCACAATATCGACCAGGCACGCGGCTTCGTCTTCATCAACTATTTCCCGCACAAGACATCGCTGATGTATCCGGTCTATGTCGGGATCGTTCTTGTCATGCTCGGGCTTATCGGTGAGTTCTACACCCGCAGGCACGCCTCGCTGTCATGGAGTGCGCGGCGCTGAGGCGGCGGCACTGGCGCGCGCCAAGCCAGAAACCCGTCGCCTTATGACAATTAAACCGAATTGCCCGAAAAGCGCGGGCCGCGATGCTTGCAGGGGTGATGGACCCTGCCTATATAGCGCTCGAAACGCGGGACGGGCCACCGGCCTATCCGCTTCATAAAACCGGGGCCCGATGCCGAAACGGGTCGGTGCTCCGCCACATCGCCTGACTGGAAAGGGATCGAAAACATGGCCAAAGTGATTGGTATAGACCTCGGAACAACCAATAGCTGCGTCGCGATCATGGATGGCAGCCAGCCCCGCGTGATCGAGAACTCGGAAGGGGCGCGCACCACCCCCTCCATCGTCGCCTTTACCGAGAACGAGCGGCTTGTAGGCCAGCCCGCCAAGCGGCAGGCCGTGACCAACCCGGAAAACACCATCTTCGGGGTCAAGCGCCTGATTGGTCGTCGTGTGGACGATGCCAATCTCGCCAAGGACAAGAAGAACATGCCGTTCAAGGTGGTTGATGGCGGCAATGGCGATGCCTGGGTCGAGGCGCGCGGCGAGAAATACTCGCCAAGTCAGATTTCCGCCTTCATCCTCGGCAAGATGAAGGAAACCGCCGAAAGCTATCTCGGCGAAGAGGTGACGCAAGCCGTCATCACCGTGCCCGCCTATTTCAACGACGCCCAGCGCCAAGCCACCAAGGACGCGGGCAAGATCGCCGGTCTTGAGGTGCTGCGCATCATCAACG
>DISF01000044.1 GCA_002421985.1 Roseovarius sp. UBA6217
CGTTCATCTGGCCGTAGACGAGGGCCACCTGGCTTTCCTCGAGGTTGTCGGGCTTGATGACGTTGGATTCGATCATCTCGTGGTAAAGGTCGTTGCCCTCACGCGTCCGCTCGCCCACACCGGCGAAGACCGAGTAGCCCGAATGCACCTTGGCGATGTTGTTGATCAGTTCCATGATGAGAACCGTCTTGCCCACGCCGGCACCGCCGAAGAGGCCGATCTTGCCGCCCTTGGAATAGGGGGCCAGCAGGTCCACGACCTTGATGCCGGTTTCGAGGATTTCGCTCTCGGTCGATTGCTCCGAAAACTCGGGCGCGGGCCGGTGGATGGCGCGGGTTTCCGTGGCGTTGACCGGACCCTTTTCATCGACCGGCTCGCCGACCACGTTGATGATGCGGCCCAGCGTGGCGCTGCCCACCGGCACCGAGATCGGCGCGCCGGTATCGGTCACTTCCTGGCCGCGCACAAGACCCTCGGTCGCGTCCATCGCGATGGTGCGCACGGTGTTCTCGCCCAGATGCTGTGCCACTTCGAGGATCAGCTTCTTGCCGTGGTTATCGGTTTCCAGCGCGTTGAGGATCGCCGGCAGCTCGTCGCCGAACTGCACGTCCACCACGGCGCCGATGACCTGGGTCACTTTGCCTTTTGCGTTTGCCATGTTTCGTCTCCGGTTTGTCTTACAGCGCTTCCGCGCCGGAAATGATTTCAATCAACTCGTTGGTGATGACGGCCTGACGCGAGCGGTTGTATTCGATGGTCAGCTTGTCGATCATCTCGCCCGCGTTGCGCGTGGCGTTGTCCATCGCCGACATCCGTGCGCCCTGTTCCGAGGCCCCGTTCTCCAGCAGCGCGCTGAAAATCTGCGTCGCGACACCGCGCGGCAGAAGCTCGGCTAGGATCTCGGTCTCGTCGGGCTCGAAGTCGTAGAAGGCGCCGGTATCGGCCTCTTGCACATCGCCCAGATCGGCGGGGATGATCTGTTGATTGGTCGGGATTTGCGTGACGACGTTCTGGAACTGCGCATAGAAGATCTTGGCCACGTCGAACTCGCCCGCGTCAAAGCGGTTGAGCACATTGGCCGCGACCGCCTGCGCATCGGCATAGCCGACGCGCTTGACCTCGCTCATGTCCACATGGTCGATGAAGTATTTCGCAAAGTCGCGCTTCATCGCGTCGCGGCCCTTCTTGCCGACGGTGAGGATCTTGACCGTCTTGCCAGCGGCCAGGAGGTTTGCCGCCTCTGCCTTGGCGAGCTTGGCGATATTGGCGTTGAAGCCACCGCAAAGCCCGCGCTCGGCGGTTAACACCACGAGCAGGTGCACCTTGTCATCGCCGGTGCCCCTGAGCAGGCGTGGCGCGTTCTCGGCATTGCCGACCGAGGCGGCCAGCTTGGCCATCACGGCGTTGAACCGCTCGGCATAGGGCCGCGCCATTTCCGCGGCCTCCTGCGCGCGGCGAAGCTTCGCCGCGGCAACCATTTGCATGGCCTTGGTGATCTTGCGGGTCGATTTGACCGACGCGATCCGGTTTTTCAGGTCCTTGAGATTGGCCATTGCCGTCTCTCTCCCTTACGCGAAATCGGCGGCGTATTCGTCCAGCGCAGCCTTGATCCTGTCCTCGGCTTCACCTTTGATCTTGGGATCCTCTTTGGTGATGTAGTCAAGCAGATCCTGATGCTTGCCGCGCAGGTGCTTGAGCAGCCCTTCCTCGAACCGTCCGACATCGCCAACGGGCATCTTGTCGAGATAGCCGTTCGTGCCTGCGTAGATCACGCAGACGATTTCGGCATTGGTGAGCGGCGAATATTGCGCCTGCTTCATCAACTCGGTCAGGCGCGCACCACGGTTGAGCAACTGCTGCGTCGCGGCGTCGAGGTCCGAGCCGAACTGGGCAAAGGCCGCCATCTCGCGGTATTGCGCCAGCTCCAGTTTCACCGGGCCTGCGACCGATTTCATCGCATTGGTCTGTGCCGAGCCGCCGACGCGGCTCACCGAGAGGCCGGTGTTCACGGCGGGGCGGATGCCCTGATAGAACAGGTCGGTCTCGAGGAAGATCTGGCCGTCGGTNNGTCTCGATGATCGGCAGCGCGGTCAGCGAGCCGGAGCCGTTTTCCTCGTTGAGCTTGGCCGAGCGCTCCAGCAGGCGGGAGTGGAGATAGAACACGTCGCCGGGATAGGCTTCGCGGCCGGGCGGACGGCGCAGCAGAAGTGACATCTGGCGGTAAGCCACGGCCTGTTTGGAAAGATCATCGTAGATGATGAGCGCGTGACGCCCGTTGTCGCGGAAATGCTCTGCCATCGCGGTGGCGGAGTAGGGCGCGAGGAACTGCATCGGTGCCGGGTCAGAGGCGGTCGCGGCGACGACGATCGAATATTTGATCGCGCCGGATTCCTCGAGCTTTTTCACAAGCTGTGCCACGGTCGAGCGCTTCTGCCCGATGGCGACGTAGACGCAATAGAGCTTCTTGTACTCGTCGTCGCCTGCGGCCTCGTTATAGGATTTCTGGTTCAGGATCGTGTCGAGCGCCACGGCGGTCTTGCCGGTCTGGCGGTCGCCGATGATCAGCTCGCGCTGGCCACGGCCAATCGGGATCATCGCGTCCACCGATTTGAGGCCGGTGGCCATCGGCTCGTGCACCGATTTGCGCGGGATGATGCCGGGGGCCTTCACCTCGGCAAGACCGCGCGTCTTGGTCTTGATCGGGCCCTTGCCGTCGAGCGGGTTGCCAAGGCCATCGACGACCCGGCCAAGCAGTTCATCACCGATCGGCACGTCCACGATGGACTTGGTGCGCTTGACGGTGTCGCCTTCCTTGATGTCGCGGTCGGAGCCGAAGATCACGACGCCCACATTGTCGCTCTCGAGGTTGAGCGCCATGCCCATGATGCCGCCCGGAAACTCGACCAGTTCACCGGCCTGCACGTTGTCGAGCCCGTAAACCCGCGCGATCCCGTCGCCAACCGACAGAACCCGACCGATCTCGGCAACTTCGGCGTCCTTGCCGAAATTCTTGATCTGGTCCTTCAGGATCGCAGAAATCTCTGCTGCTTGGATACCCATTTATCCGACCTCTTTCATTGCATTCTGGAGGGAATCGAGCCGCGAGCGGATCGAGGTGTCGATCATCTTGGAGCCCACTTTGACAACAAGACCGCCGATGAGGCTTTCATCGACGGTCGCCCTGAGTTTCACGTCGCGCCCGATGCGCGCCTTGAGAGTTTTCGCAAGCTTGTCGGCCTGCGCCTTCGAGAGCGCCTTGGCGCTGGTCACTTCGGCGCTGATCTCGCCCTTGTCCTCGGCGATCATGCGGCCAAGGATGGCGACAAGCTGCGGCAGCACGAAGAGGCGGCGCTTGGCGGCCATGAGCGCGAGCCCGTTCTTGAGCTCGGGCACGAGGCCCATCTTGTCGGCAATGGCGGTGATGGCCGCGCCTTGATCTGCCCGGCTCAGCACCGGCGAGCCGATCATCGCGCGAAGCTCTGCGCTCGCGTCAAGCGCCGCCGAAAGATCATCGAGATTTACTTCGAGCGAGCCCAACGATTTGGCCTCTTTCGCAAGCTCGAAGATGGCTTTGGCATAGCGCGCGGCGATGCCGGATGAAATCGAAGCTGGTTCGGACACGTCCACCCTTCCGATAATCTGGCCCCGGTTTTTCCCGTCTGACGCAGGGTCACGGCCGGGGGCGTTGGTATACGGTGAAACTCTCGAAACACCGACATTCGGCTGGGATGTAGCAGAGGCTTTGCCGTCGGGCAAGCGGGTTAAAAACGATTGTATACTATAGAATACCAATTGTTTTCAGCGTGTTGACCGAAGTGCGACCTAATGCGAGCCCGGCAGAGGCCAAAAAAGATGAGGTTTCACCGGACCGACCTCCGAAAAATCCCGCCAGATTCCCCGTGCCCGCGCGAATGCATCATCGCCAATGCCGGGGCGAACAAGACCCTGCGCGCCGGTCGGTCATGCCGTGCCGTTGCGCCCCAGAAGGCCCTCGTAGATCGGCTCGAGCGAGTCCGCCTCGAACAGCGACGAGACGCTGGTGCCGTTCCAGATATTGAGGATCGCCTGTGCAAAGATCGGCGCGGTCGGGACGATACGGATATTCGGCGTGGCCTTCACCGCCTCGGTTGGCTGGATCGTGTCGGTGATGACCATGGATTTCAGCACCGAATTGGTGATCCGCTCGACCGCCGGGCCGGACATGACGCCGTGGGTGGTATAGGCGTGAACCTCACGCGCGCCGTTCTCGAGCAGCACTTCGGCAGCCTTGCACATTGTGCCTGCCGTGTCGCACATGTCATCCACGATGATGCAGATCTTGCCCACGACCTCGCCGATTACGGTCATTTCGGCGATCTCGCCGGGCTTCTCGCGGCGCTTGTCCACGATCGACAGCGGCGCGTTGATCCGCTTGGCCAATTCGCGCGCGCGCGCCACGCCGCCGACATCGGGCGAGACGATCATTACATCCGAGATCGCGGCACCGAACTGTGCCCTGATGTCGAGCGCAAAGACCGGAGAGGCGTAAAGGTTGTCCACCGGGATATCGAAAAAACCCTGAATCTGCGCGGCGTGCAGATCCATGGTCAAAACCCGCTCGATCCCCGCTTCGACGATCATGTTGGCCACCAGCTTGGCGGAAATCGGCGTGCGCGCCTTGGTGCGGCGGTCCTGCCGGGCGTAGCCGAAATAGGGGATCACGGCGGTGATGCGCCGCGCCGAGGAGCGGCGCAGCGTGTCGGCCATGATCAGAAGTTCCATCAGGTTGTCATTGGCGGGCTTGGAGGTGGGCTGGATGATGAACATGTCCTCGCCGCGCACGTTCTCGAAGATCTCGACGAACACTTCCTGATCGTTGAAGCGCTCGATGCGCGCATCCACCAGCCCCACGCTCATGCCGCGATGCATGGACATGCGCCGCGCAATGGCCTTGGACAAGGGCATGTTGGCATTGCCCGAAATGAGCTTCGGTTCGGTATTGGCGGCCATGTTGGTGTCCCCGGTTGTCTCTTTGACAGATTCGTGATGTTGCGCATCGCTTAGCATGGCCCTACCGTCCCGCAAACCTGTGCTGGAACCGGAGGGTGCCGAAATGGCCCATATCGACTATTATTTCTCGACCCTGTCGCCGTTTGCCTATCTGGCCGCGGATGGACTCGAGCGCATTGCGGCCCGCCATCGCGCGAGCGTGACCTACAAGCCCCTCGATATCATGGCGCTGTTTGCGCGCACCGGCGGCGTGCCTCCGGCCGAGCGCCACCCCTCGCGCATTGCCTATCGCGCGCAGGAATTGCCGCGTCAGGCGAAGAAGCGCGGATTGCCGCTCACCCTCAAACCGGCGCATTGGCCAACCAATCCGGCACCGTCCTCTTATGCGATCATCGCCGCGCAAGGGGCGGGCGGCGGGGATATCGGTGCCCTGGTGCAGGCGGTGCTGCGCGCCTGCTGGGCCGAGGAGCGCGACATCGCCGAGGATGCGGTGGTGCGCGACTGTCTGGCCAAGGCCGGGTTCGATCCGGGCCTCGCCGATAGCGGGTTGCTCGCGGGGGCCGAGACCTATGCCGCCAATCTCGAACAGGCGGTCGAGGCGGGCGTGTTCGGCGCGCCCTTCTACGTGGTCGATAGCGGGCAGATGTTCTGGGGGCAGGACCGGCTTGAGGATCTCGACCTGCATCTTGGCGGCAAGCTCTGATCCATGCCACGCGATGAGCGCGCCGGGCGCATGGTCTTTTGGCAGGTGATGGGGCAGGGGCCGCGCCGCGCGCTTGCCATCCATTGCTCGCTGTCGCATTCCGGCGCTTTGGCGGCGGTGTCGCACGCGCTTGACGATCTGCTGACGATCACCGCCTTTGACCTGCCCGGCCACGGCCAGAGCGCGGCGTGGGACGGGCCGGGCGAGATACAGGCCGAGAGCACCGCCATTGCCGCCGATCTGCTCGACGGCCCCGCCGACATCATCGGCCATTCCTTTGGCGCGACGGTGGCGCTGCGGCTGGCGGTCGAGCATCCCCATCTGGTGCGCTCGCTCATCCTCTATGAGCCGGTGTTTTTCGCCGTGGCGCTGGCCGACCGGCCCGAATTACGGGCCGCGCACGAGGCCGAGATGGCCGATTACTCGGCAGGCATCGCGCGCGGCGACATGGCGGCGGCGGCGCGCGCGTTCCTGTCGGTCTGGGGCGGTGGCGAGGCATGGGAGACCCTGCCCGAGACCCTGCGCGCCCGTATGGCCGCGCAGCTGCCGCTGATCGAGGCCGCAGCCCCGGCGCTTTACGGGGATGCGGGCGGGATGCTGGCCTCGGGCGCGCTCACGCGGGTCACCGCCCCGGCGCTGCTGATGGAGGGCGCGCGCTCGCCCGCGACCATCGGCGCGATCAATGACGGGCTGGCCGCGCGGCTACCGGATACGGCGCGCGTGCGCATCAAAGGCGCAGGGCATATGGGCCCGGTCACCCATGCCGGCCCCGTGGCTGCCGAGATCCGCGCCTTTCTCACCCCCGCCCGTGGGGTGCGTCGTAATCAAGGATCGGGTTGATCGGGATGATCCGGTGCGGGTTCAGCGTGTCGTGGCTATAGTGGTAATGGCGCACGATATGGTCGAAATTCACCGTGTCGCGCACGCCCGGCCATTGGTAAAGCTCGCGGAGATAGCCCCAGAGGTTGGGGTAGTCGATGATGCGCTTGCGGTTGCATTTGAAATGCAGGTGATAGACCGGATCAAACCGGATGAGCGTGGTGAAAAGCCGCCAGTCGGCCTCGGTCAGCCGCTCGCCCATCAGGTAGCGGTTTTGCCCGAGGCGGGCCTCCAGCCAGTCGAGACTGTCAAAGAGCGGATGCACGGCGGCGTCATAGGCCTCCTGGCTGGTGGCGAAACCGGCCTGGTAGACGCCATTGTTGACGGTGTCGTAGATGCGCGCGTTCACTGGCTCGATGGCCTCGCGCAGGTCTTCTGGCCAGTAATCATCGGTGTTGCCGGTAATGCCGTCAAAGGCCGAATTGAACATGCGGATGATTTCGCTCGATTCGTTGGAAACGATGGTCTCGCGCGCGGCATCCCACAGGATCGGCACCGTCACCCGCCCCGAAATTTTCGGATCGGCCTTGAGATAGATGTCGCGCGCGAACGGAAGGCCGTAAAGACGGTCGCCGGTGGCGCCGGGATAATCGGTGCGAAACTCCCAGCCCTCCGACAGCATGTCGGGATGCACGACCGACACGCCGATATGATCGGTTAAACCTTTGAGCGCGCGAAAGATCAGCGCGCGATGCGCCCAGGGGCAGGCATAGGCGACATAGAGGTGATAGCGCCCGGATTCGGCCTTGAAACCGCCCTCGCCACCCGGCCCCGGCGCGCCGTCGGGCGTGATCCAGTTGCGGAATTTCGCGGTGGAGCGCACGAATTTGCCGCCCGTCGAGGCGGTGTCATACCATGTGTCTTCCCAGGTGCCGTTGACCAGTTGTCCCATGCTTGGCCCTCCTTTGACCTCATAGTTAGGTCAGCAGGCCCCCGCACAATAGCCAGGATGCTGCGCAGGGGGCGTGCACAGGCGCACAGGCGCGCAGTCAGCGCCCGGTCATCCTCGGGTCAAGCCCGAGGATGACGCGGTGCCCGCGCGGGCCGGTTCAGAGGTTGGAGCGCAGATAGGCCAGCGCGGCGGGGCGAAGGTTCTGCGTGCCGCGGGCGCGCTCCTCGTGCAGGATGTCGCGCAGCTCGCGCAGGTTGGTGCGGCGCAGCAGGCTCTTGACCGGGCCGATGGAGGCGGGCCGCATCGACAGCGTGCGAAACCCCAGGGCCGCAAGGCACGTGGCCTCGACCGGGCGGCCTGCGTCCTCGCCGCAAAAACTCAGCCGCGTGCCAAGCGTCGCACAGCGATAGATGATGCCTTCGAGGAAATTCAGATAGCTCATGTCGAGCATGTCGTAGCGGCGGCGCACGCGCTCGTTCTCGCGGTCGGCGGCAAAGAAGAACTGCTTGAGATCGTTGCCGCCCACCGACAGAAAATCCACTTCGCGGTAGAACGCATCCGGCGCGAAGGCGAGCGACGGTGTTTCCAGCATCGCGCCCAACTCGATTTCTGACGGCAGCGGGTGGCCGAGGATGCGCTCGCGCTCCAGCGCCTTGTCCATCTCGGCGCGAGCGGCGCGGTATTCGTCATATTGCGCCACAAACGGGAACATCACCGACAAGGGCCTGCCCTGTGCGCCACGGATGAGCGCCTGAAGCTGCATCCGCATCATCCCCGGCTTTTCCAGCGCCACGCGCACCGCGCGCCAGCCCATCGCGGGGTTCGGCTCGTCGGTGGCCTTCATGTAGGGCAGCACCTTGTCAGAGCCGATATCGAGCGTGCGAAACACCACGCGGCGGCCCTTTGCCGCGTCCATCACGCGACCGTAAAGCGCGCTCAGCTCGGCGCGCTTGGGCATGTGGCTGCGGATGAGAAACTGCAATTCCGTGCGGAAAAGCCCCACTCCGTCGGCGCCCGAGCTTTCCAGGCTGGGCAGGTCGGCCATCAGGCCCGCGTTCATCTTGAGCGTGATATGCGTGCCGCACAGCGTCTCGGCGGGCTTGTCGCGGATCGAGGCATAGCGCTCCTGCGCCTTGGCCTGCATCGCCATCTTGTCGCGGAACGCCGCGGTCACCGCGTCGTCGGGGCGCAGATGCACGATGCCCTGATCGCCATCCACGAGGATCGCATCGCCGTTGAGCGCCTCGGTGGTGATCCGCGCGGCGTGGATCACCAGCGGAATGGCCAGCGCGCGGGCGACAATCACGGCATGGCTGCCCACCGCCCCCTCCTCGAGCACGATGCCGCGCAGGCTGCGCCCGTAATCGAGCAATTCCGCCGGGCCGATATTGCGCGCCACAAGGATCGGATCGGCGGGCATCTCGGCCCCGGTCTCGTGGCCCTGACCGGTGAGGATGCGCAAGAGCCGGTTCGACAGGTCGTCGAGATCGTGCAGGCGCTCGCGCAGATAGGCATCGCCCACCTGCGCCATGCGCGCGCGCGCGGCGGATTGCTCTTTCTCCACTGCCGCCTCGGCCGAGAGGCCGCTTTCGATATTGGCGTCCATCCGGCGCATCCAGCCCCGCGAATTGGCGAACATCCGATAGGCTTCGAGCACGTCGAGCTGGTCCTTGTCGCCGCCCTGCGCCGAGTTCAGCATCCGGTCCACGCCGACGCGCAACGTCTCGAGCGCCTCGTGCAGGCGCTCCAGCTCGCGCACCGGGTCCTCGGCGATGAGGTTGGTCACCACCACGCGCGGCTCGTGCAGCCAGACATGGCCCTGTGCGGCCCCCTCCTGGGCGCTGGCCCCCTTGAACATCACCGGCTGGCTGTGGCGGGCCTTCATCGCCGCGCCCTCGCCCACGAAGGCGCCCAGTTCGGCCATCTCGGCCAGCACCATCGCCACCACTTCGAGCGCGTAGATTTCGTCTTCGGTAAATTGCCGCGCCCGCCGCGATTGGGCCACCAGCACGCCGAGTTTCTCGCCAAGGCGCTGGATCGGCACGCCGACGAAGGACGAATACGCCTCCTCGCCGGTTTCGGGCATGTAGCGAAAGCCGGGGGCTGCCGGCGCGTCATCGGTATTGATGACATTGCCCGATTTCGCCACCCGCCCGACAAGCCCCTCGCCAAGCCGCAGCCGCGTCTGGTGAACCGATTCGGGTTTGAGCCCCTCGGTGGCGCAAAGCTCCAGCGTGCCCTCGTCGCGAAACAGGTAGATCGAGCACACTTCGGCGCGCATTTCCTCGGCGATAAGCCGGGTGATCCGGTCGAGCCGGGTCTGGCCTCCGCCCTCCTCGGCCATGATCGCGCGCAGGCGGCCAAGCATCTGGCGGCTGTCGGTCTTTACTGTGCCGCTCATCGCGCATAGCCCCCCGGGGCCGGTTCAGAGGCGTCTGCCCGGCCGTGCGTTGCCACGGCGGTGGGCGTCAGGCCGCCTTGTCGAGATCAAACGCATCATGCAGCGCCTGCACCGCGAGTTCCATATATTTCCGGTCGATCAGCACGGAAATCTTTATCTCGGAGGTTGCAATCACCTTGATGTTGATTCCTTCATCACTGAGTGTCTTGAACATTTTCGCCGCCACGCCCGATTGGCTGCGCATCCCGATCCCCACAGCCGAGACCTTGGCCACATCGGTATCGGCGATCAGGTCGTGATAGTTGATATGGCCGGCGGCCTTGGCGTCATTCAGCGCCTTTTCGGCCCGCTTCACCTGATCGGTGGGGCACGAAAAGGTCATGTCGGTGCGCCCCTCCTCGGCGATGTTCTGGATGATCATGTCCACGTTCACCCCGGCCTCGGCCAGCGGGCCGAAAATGGCCGCGGCGATACCGGGGCGGTCGGCCACCGACACAAGCGTCATTTTCGCCTCTTCGCGCGAATAGGCGATGCCGCTGACGACTTTCGATTCCATGATTTCCTCCTCGGCGCAGACAAGCGTGCCGGCCTCATCCGATTGTTCCTCGAAACTGCTGAGCACGCGCAATTTCACATTATACCGCATTGCGAGTTCCACGGAACGGGTTTGCAGCACCTTCGCGCCCAGCGAGGCCAGTTCCAGCATTTCCTCGAAGGCGATGCGGTCCAGCTTGCGTGCCTTGGCGCTGATCCTCGGATCGGTGGTATAGACCCCGTCCACATCCGTGTAGATATCGCAGCGTTCGGCCCCGAAAGCGGCGGCAAAGGCCACGGCGGTGGTGTCTGACCCGCCCCGCCCCAGCGTGGTGATGCGGCCCTCGGGGCTCAGCCCCTGAAACCCCGCGACCACGGCCACGCGCATCCCCTCTGCAAACTTGGCGGTGATGTTGGCGGTGGGAATCTCCTCGATCCTTGCCGCAGAATGGGCGGAATTGGTCAGAAGCGGCACCTGCCAGCCCTGCCAGCTTCGCGCGGGGATTTCCATCTCCTGCAACACCAGCGCCATGAGACCGGCGGTCACGTTCTCGCCGGAACTCACCACGGCATCATATTCGCGCGCGTCATGAAGCGGCGAGATCTCGTTCACCCAACCCACCAGCTCGTTGGTCTTGCCCGCCATGGCCGAGACGATGACGATCACGTCATGGCCCTTGGCCACCTCGACGCCGACGCGCTTGGCGGCGCGGCGGATACGGTCGATATTGGCAACCGAGGTGCCGCCGAATTTCATCACGAGAACGGACATGGGCGCGGGATCCTGAGCCAGGAATTTCGCGCGCGGTTTACGCGCGGGACGGGGCGCGCGCAAGGGGTAGGGTGCCGTTTGCGTCATCCCCGCGCAGGCGGGGATCTCCCGTGGCCATGTCATCCTCGGGTCAGGCCCGAGGATGACATGGCCCTCCACCCCCCTCAATAGGGATGGTCGTGCCCGTCCCATGTCTGGAAACAGCCGGTGCTCTGCGGGCCAAGCGCCGCAAACCGCGCGATCAGCCCCTCCGCTGCCTCGTCCACCGAAATCTCCGCCGCCTCGCCCCCCATATCGGTGCGCACCCAGCCGGGGTGATAGATGCCCACGGCGATCCCCTCGGGTGCCAGATCGGCGGCAAGGTTGCGCCCCAGATTGAGCGCGGCGGCCTTGGAGGCGCGGTAGATATAGCTGCCCCCCGACGCGTGGGTATGGCTGGCCATCTGGCTGGAGATAATGGCGATTCTCGCCGCCCCCGCCGCGCGCAGATTGGGCAGGAGCGCCTGCACCGTGAGAAACACGCCGGTGACATTGGTGGCGAATGTCTCGGCCCACATCGCCGCCGGATAGCCCGTATCAAGGGCCTGCCCCTTGATACGGGCTATCCGGCATTGCAGATCAGCAGGTCAACGGCGCGCCCGCCCAGATGCGCGGCCAGCCGCCCAAAATCGTCCGCCTGCGTCACGTCAAGCGCCACCAGATCGCCACCGCCCGCGCGTGCGGTGCCGGTCACGTCGTGGCCCCCGGCCCGGTAGCGCGCGGCCAGTGCCGCGCCAATGCCGCGTGATGCGCC
Organism: Roseovarius sp. UBA6217; assembly: GCA_002421985.1. Taxonomy (GTDB): domain Bacteria; phylum Pseudomonadota; class Alphaproteobacteria; order Rhodobacterales; family Rhodobacteraceae; genus Roseovarius. The sequence continues at coordinate 11,964 of DISF01000044.1, forward strand.
GGTGATGACGATATGCATGGGGCCTCTCAATTCGATTTGCGGCGGGGGGCAAAGGGAAGCGGCATGATCGGCACGCCATCCTCGATCAGGCGGCGCGCCTCGTCTGGCCTTGCCTCGCCATAGATCGCGCGTTCGGGGATCGTGCCGTCGTGCATGTCGCGCGCTTCCTGTGCGAATCGGGGCCCGACATAATCGGCATTCGCCTCGATCTTGCGGCGCAATTCGGCCATCGCCTGTTCCGCCGCGCTTGGCGGCGCGGTCAGCGGCTGTGCCTCGCGTGTGCCCTGAACCTGCGGTGCCATCAGCGCCTTTTCCACGCCATGCGATCCGCAGACAGAACAGGCGAGCATCCCCGCCGCGTGCAGGCGCTCGAATGCCTCTGCGGATTGGAACCAGCTGTCAAAACGATGGTCCCGGTCGCATTTCAGAGAAAACCGTATCATGATCCACGCACCTGTTGATCCTGACATAATGAGCCGTGCCACGGCGAAGATCAAGCGCGCGAAATCCGACCATAAATATCGGAATTGACATATCCGAGCAATTAAGTCAGATTACACGGGCCAAGCCACGCCGCACCGGTCAGCCCGGCATCTTTCACCCGCATGGGGGCGCCGAGAATGCGCGCTCCCGCCGAGAGACGGAGGCCCACAGATGATCCGCGCCCAGACCGGACCCGAACACAGCCTGACGGCAGAGGCCACGTGCCACGATGCCCGCGCCCTCACCGAGGGGGGCAATATCGCCTATATCGTGCTTGACGGGCAGACCTACACCCTGCGCATCACCCGCACGGGCAAACTGATCCTGACGAAATGAAGCATCCACGCGATTTTTCCGGAGAGCTGCCCGTGTCGGCGATAGAGGGCATGGAGCCGTTGGCAACGCTCGTTATCGCCGCCTTGCGCGGATGGAGCCGTGGCGGAGCGGGGGCGGCGCTCGGCGTCTTGCGTGGCCGGATGACCGAGGCGCAGGCTGTAGCGCGACATTCTATTTTACAGTGAAAAACAGTCTATATTGCAGCATCCGATTTTCGCAAAGCGGGCCGTTCAATGGGGGGTCAATGCCCTCTTGATCTGCCGCATATTCCACGCCACCACGCCCGCGATGCCCGCCGCCATGACTGCCACGGGAAGGATGGACCCGGCCCACCATTGCAGCGCCCCGGC
>DISF01000059.1 GCA_002421985.1 Roseovarius sp. UBA6217
GCCCCCCCGCGGTCGGGCACTGCGCGGCTCCTCAAACGTTGCCCTCAACATCCCCTTCAGGCCAATCTCACCCCCGTCCCCCTCAGAACGCCTCGGGCCGCGCCTCGCGCGCCATGTGGTCGAGCACGGCATTGACGAATTTCGCCTCGCGCCCCTCGGGATAGAACGCCTTGGCCACCTCGACATATTCCATGATGACCACCTTGGGCGGCGTCGCCTCCTGCACCATCTCGGCCCCGGCGGCACGAAAGAGCGCGCGCAACACCGGATCGATCCGCGCAATGGGCCATTTCGCCACCAGCGCGCGGTCAACCGTCTGGTCGATCCTGGCCTGCCAGTTTACCGCGCCATCCAGCAGCTTGCCGAAAAGCTTGGCATCGCCCTCGGCCATCTCCACCCCCTCCTCGACCTCCTCGCCAAACCGGAAATCGAGGAATTCGCGCCGCACCGTATCGGCGCTCTCGCCCGATTGCTCCATCTGGTAGAGCGCCTGAACGGCATAAAGCCGGGCAGCGGATTTGAGGGAATGCCTGCTTTGGGGGGCGCGCGCGTCGCTCATGCTGTGGGGGTATCCTTGGCTGTGCCCGCGACGCGGTATTCGTCGGAGGCAGGAACAAACCCCACCCCCTTGCGCGGGCCGCCCCATTTACGGGCCAGCGCCACCAGATGCAAGGCCGCCGCCGCCGCCCCTGCGCCCTTGTTCATCGCGCCCGGATCGGCCCGAACCTCGGCTTGCGCGCGATTTTCCACCGTCAGGATACCGTTGCCTATGCACAAGCCCTGAAGGCCCAGAAGCATCAGCCCGCGCGAGCTGTCATTGCACACCGTCTCGTAATGCGTGGTCTCGCCCCGGATCACGCAGCCAAGCGCCACGTAGCCGTCGAAATGCGACATCCGTTCCGCGATCCCGATAGCGGTGGCGATCTCCAGCGCGCCGGGCACCTCGACGATCTCAAAGGCGGCACCGGTGGCCTCGATCTCGGCCACAGCCCCCTTGATCAGGTTGTCGGCGATGTCGCGATAAAACGGTGCCACCACGATCAAAAGCTTTACCGGCCGGTCGAATTCGGCGCGCGGCAGTGTGTATTCGTGCTTGGCCATCTCACATCTCCTTGAGGGGCTTGGTGCCCACGATGCTGATGCCATAGGCATCAAGCCCCAGATAGCGCGTTTTGGGGCTGTCAGTCAGCAGGATCAGCTCGTGTATCCCCAGAACCGCCATGATCTGTGCCCCCAGCCCGGTATGCTTGATCGTGCGCGGCCCGTCCTCGTCGGCCATCTCGCCCGCGAGCTTGGGCCGGGGCTGGCGGAACAGGAACACCGCGCCGCGCCCCTCGCGGGCGATGATCTCCATCGCCCGCGGCAGCTTGCCCGCCGGGCCGTGGCCCGCCTGCACGCCAATGCCAAGCACATCCTCCAGCGCGTTGAGCGCATGCGCGCGCGTCAGCACCGGCCTGCCGTCGGTGATGTCGCCCTTGATCAGCACGACATGCTCGGTGCCGGTGATCTGGTCGGCGAAGATGCGCATCTCCCACTCGCCGCCATGGCAGGAGATGACAGGCGCGCGCCCTGTCTCGATCACCAGATTGTCGTGCTTGTGGCGATAGGCGATCAGGTCCGAGATGGTGCCGATCTTCAGCCCGTGCCCGGCGGCAAACTCGATGAGATCGGGCAGCCGCGCCATGGACCCGTCATCCTTCATGATCTCGCAGATCACGCCCGACGGGTTCAGCCCGGCCAGCCGCGCGATATCCACCGCCGCCTCGGTATGGCCCGCGCGCACCAGCACACCGCCGCGCCGCGCGCGCAGCGGAAAGACATGGCCCGGCGTGGCAAGGCTCGCCATGGTGTTCTGTTCGTTGATTGCGGTGGCGATGGTCAGCGCGCGGTCATGCGCGGAAATCCCGGTGCTGACCCCCTCGCGCGCCTCGATCGAGACGGTGAATGCCGTCTCGTGGCGCGAGGAATTGTTGACCGCCATCATCGGCAGGCCCAGCCGGTCGATGCGCTCCGGCGTCATCGGCAGGCAAATGAGGCCGCGCCCGTGCATGGCCATGAAATTCACCGCCTCCGGCGTGGCGAACTCGGCGGCGATCACCAGATCGCCCTCGTTCTCGCGGTCCTCGTGATCGACAAGGATGAACATGCGCCCCGCCCGTGCCTCGGCGATGATCTCCTCGGTCGGAGAAATCGCATGGCGAAGGTCGGATTCCACCGGCCCCGGCGTCTCGAATGCGGTTGTGTCGGTCATGGCGCGCCCCCCTTGTCAAAGCCCCGCCCGGATAGCGCAGCCGCGCGCCAATGGCCAGAGGCCGCGCGGCGCATTTCCGGTTTGCGCCGCGCGCGGGTTCCGCGCAGCCTGTGCGCAAACGGCCCGGACGCGCTCCTGCCCGAGGTGTCGGCGGGGCGGCGGGGCTTTGTCCGGCTGGATTATCTGAGTTAACGCGCCTCAGTGCAGCTTGTTGCGGATGCGCCGCACCATCCACCACACGCCCCCCCCACCACCGGCAGCGTGACGGCGGCGGTCATCATGCCCTTGCTCACCCCCAAAACCCCGGTCAGCGGATAGAGCAGATAGCCCGCCAGCGACACGGCGTAATAGCTGATCGCCACCACCGACAGCCCCTCGACCGTGCGTTGCAGACGTAATTGCAGATCGGCGCGGCGGTCCATGCTCTCCACGCGCGCCTGGTTCTGCGCGCTACGCACCACGTCCACCCCGGTGCGCAACAGATCCCCCGCCCGCATCGCCCGGTCCGACATCGCGCGCAGCCGCTCCTTTGTCGCCGCGACCGTGCGCATCGCCGGATCATAGCGGCGCATCATGAATTCGTGGAAGGTCTGCCGCCCGTCGAACCGCGCCTCGCGCAGCGCCTCGATGCGCTGATGCACGATCTGCTCATAGGCCGCCGTCGCCCCGAACCGGAACGAGGATTGCGCCACCAGCGCCTCCAACTCCGCCGAGACCTCGAGCAGCCCCTCAAGCGTCTCCTCCGCGGGCTGGCTGCCGCTGGTCATGTCGTCCACAAGGCGGCTCGGGCGGCTGTCGGTCTCGCCCATCTGGCGGCTCATTTCGCGCACCCGCGCGAATCCGAGCATCGACATGGCCTTGTAGGTCTCGATCTCGCACAGCCGCTGCACGATCCGCCCGATCCGCCGCTGCCCGGTTTCCGGGGCGACGTGGAGCGAGAATCGCAGATGCCCCGCCGGGTCGATACGGAAATCGCCCGCGATCACGCCGGCATCCTCGAGCACGCGCGCCACCGCCACGCTCTCGGACACGAACCAGCGATCCACATCGGCGCGCGTCGCCTCGCGGCTTGTCCACGGCACCACCCGGATCATCGCCGAGGTCATCCGCTGCCCCGGTGCCCGCGACAGCCATTGCGCCGGAAACACATCGAAATCGGCCGGATCAAAGGGCCGCTCGCTTACCCCGTCGGCAAACACCGTAGAGGTCACCATCTCGGTATGGCTTTCCCATTTGAGCCTGTGGCGCCCGATCTCGCCGAAATAATGCGTGGCGCCGGGTTGCGGATGCCTGGCCCCATAGCGATCCAGCAGCGACACCAGATGCGCCATATCCGCCGCCCGGTCGCGCTTGGCGGCGTCCTGCCTGCGCTTGATGGCAAGATATACCGCCGTGCAGGGGGCGCGCCCAGCGTGGGAAAGGGCCGCGCGTGCAACTCGTTGGTCAGTTCGTAGCGCAGCGTGTGGTCCTCGATGGGCGGCATGGGCCTCTCTCTCCCTGTCTTGGGCGCAATCCAGCGCGGCCCGCCCCAGCGAAAAGATATTTTTCCTTCAAACACAAAACCTTAGCGGCACACCACCGCATACCGGGCGCGCCCTGCCCTTCATCTTGCCGAAAATACTCATTTGCTCATCGCCGCCACGCGGCCGCGCGCCACGAAAAAGGGCGCGGCCCGCAGGCCACGCCCCTCTCCCGTCTTGCGGCCCCGATCACTCGATCTTGGGCAAAAGGCTCGACACGCTGGCCTTGGCATCGCCATAGAACATCCGCGTGTTTTCCTTGTAAAAGAGCGGGTTCTCGATCCCGGAATAGCCGGTGCCCTGCCCGCGCTTGGATACGATGACCTGTTTCGCTTTCCAGCATTCCAGCACCGGCATCCCCGCGATGGGCGAATTGGGATCGTCCTGCGCCGCCGGGTTCACGATATCGTTGGAGCCGATGACGATGGCCACATCCGTATCGGGGAAATCCGCGTTGATCTCGTCCATTTCCAGCACGATGTCATAAGGCACCTTGGCCTCGGCCAGAAGAACGTTCATATGCCCCGGCAAGCGCCCCGCGACCGGGTGAATGGCGAAGCGCACGTTCTTGCCTTTGGCGCGCAGCTTCTGGGTCAGCTCCGAGACCGCCCCCTGCGCCTGCGCCACCGCCATGCCATAGCCCGGAATGATGATGATGCTGTCGGCCTCGTTGAGCGCCGCGGCGACGCCATCGACATCAATCGCCACCTGTTCGCCCTCGACCGCCATCTGCGCGCCCGCCGGACCGCCGAAACCGCCGAGGATGACCGAAATGAACGACCGGTTCATCGCCTTGCACATGATGTAGCTGAGGATCGCACCCGACGAGCCGACCAAGGCCCCGACCACGATCAGCAGATCGTTGCCAAGCGAGAAACCGATCGCCGCCGCCGCCCAGCCCGAATAGCTGTTGAGCATCGACACCACCACCGGCATGTCCGCGCCGCCGATCCCCATGATCAGGTGATAGCCGATGAAGAACGCCAGAAGTGTCATCGCAACCAGCGTCCAGATGCCCGCATCGTTGAAATACATCACCCCCAGCACCACCGACAGCAGCGCCGCCCCGGCATTGAGCATATGCCCGCCCGGCAGCTTTTTCGCGGCCGTATCGACCTTGCCCGCCAGCTTGCCAAAGGCGATGACCGAACCGGTAAAGGTCACAGCGCCGATAAAGACGCCAAGGAAAACCTCGACCCGCAGTATCGCCACCTCGACGCTCGTTTTCTTGGCCAGCACGGCGGCAAAGCCCTCAAGCCCCTTGCGCGCGGCATCATCCATCGCCAGCACGCGGGTCAGTTCGAGATCGGCGTTGAAGCCGACGAATACCGCCGCAAGACCCACGAGGCTGTGCATCGCCGCCACAAGCTGCGGCATCTCGGTCATCTGCACGCGTGTGGCCACGATCCAGCCGATGACGCCACCGCCTGCGATCAGCACCAGCGACAAGAGCCACAGCCCCGCGCCGGGGCCGATAAGCGTGGCGATAACCGCCAGCGCCATGCCCGCCATGCCATACCACACCGCGCGCTTGGCGCTTTCCTGCCCCGATAGCCCGCCCAGCGACAGGATGAAGAGGATGGCCGCCACCACATAGGCGGCCGTCGTGAATCCGTAATCCATGATCCTCTACTCCTTATGACTTCTGGAACATGGCGAGCATTCGCCGGGTAACGAGGAAACCGCCGAAAATGTTGATTCCCGCCATGAAGACCGACAGCGCCGCCAGCAAGATGACAAGGAACGAACCCGATCCGATCTGCATGAGCGCGCCCAGAATGATGATCGACGAGATCGCGTTCGTGACCGCCATCAGCGGCGTGTGCAGGCTGTGGCTCACGCCCCAGATCACCTGAAAGCCGACGAACACCGCCAGCACGAAGACAATGAAATGCTGCATGAAGCTGGCAGGGGCCACAAGACCCACGGCAAGAAGCAGCGCCGCGCCAACAGCCAGAAGCGTGACTTGCCTCTTGGTCTGCTCCTTGAACGCCGCCATTTCCGCCGCGCGCTTTTCTTCGGGCGTCAGCTCCCTGGCCTTTTCCTTGGGCTTGGCGGCGGCAATCGCAGCCACCTTGGGCGGTGGCGGCGGCCAGGTGATCTCTCCCTTGTGGGTGACCGTGGCCCCCCGGATCACGTCATCCTCCATGTTATGCACCACGACGCCATCCTTGCCGGGCGTCAGGTCGGTCATCATGTGGCGGATGTTGGTGGCGTAAAGCGTGCTCGCCTGCGCCGCCATCCGGCTTGGAAAATCGGTATAGCCGATGATCGTCACGCCGTTCTCGGTGACGATCTTTTCGTCCATCACCGTCAGCTTGCAGTTGCCGCCCTTTTCCGCCGCCAGATCCACGATGACAGAGCCGCGCTTCATGGCCTTGACCATGTCCTCGGTCCAAAGCTCGGGTGCCTCGCGGTTGGGGATCAGCGCCGTGGTGATGACGATATCCATCTCGGGTGCCAGCTCGCGGAACTTGGCAAGCTGCGCCTCGCGGAATTCAGGGCTGGAGACAGAGGCATAGCCGCCCGTGGCCGCGCCGTCCTTCTGCTCTTCCTCGAAATCGAGATAGACGAATTGCGCGCCCATCGATTCGACCTGCTCGGCCACTTCGGGGCGCACGTCGAACGCATAGGTGATCGCGCCAAGGCTTGTCGCCGTGCCGATGGCCGCCAGCCCCGCCACGCCCGCGCCCACCACAAGCACCTTCGCGGGGGGCACCTTGCCGGCGGCAGTGATCTGCCCGGTGAAGAAGCGGCCGAAATTGTTGCCGGCCTCGATCACCGCGCGATAGCCCGCGATATTGGCCATGGAACTGAGCGCGTCCATCTTCTGCGCGCGGCTGATGCGCGGCACCATTTCCATCGCGATGACGGTGGCACCCTTTTTCGCGGCCGTCTCCAGCCCCTCGGCATTGCCCGCCGGGTTGAAGAAGGTAATCAGCGTCTGCCCCTCGCGCAGCCGCTTGAGCTCGGGCTCGGTGGGCACGCGCACCTTGGCGACCACGTCGGCCACCTTCCACAGCGCGGCGGCGGTCTTGACGATCTCGACACCCGCCTGCTCATATGCGGCATCCGAGAATCCCGCGCGCTCGCCCGCGCCGGTCTCGATGGCGCAGTCATATCCCAGTTTTTGCAGCTGAAGGGCCGAGTCCGGCGTCATCGCGACGCGGTTTTCACCCTCCATCACCTCTTTCGGCGTTCCGATCTTCACGTCTTCTGTCCCCTTTTGGCAGATCCTGTCTGTCTTTGGTCACCGTTCCCCGGTGACGGGCGGTTACACGAGCGCGGTTATCCCACACAATTTTGCGACTTGCGACACCAACTTTGCCGAAGACCCTACACCCAGCGCCGGGTTTTTTCGCAATAGCGGGCAAAATCGGCCCGAAACACCCGGCGCATCCGGTTTTCCTCGGGGATGACGAATCGCCGCTCGATCACCCAGACGAAGATCGGCACAAGCGGCAGCGACAGCACCGCGTCCCAGCGCAGGATCAACCCCGCGAGGATCAGCGCATCGCCCAGGTAGATCGGGTTGCGCGTGCGCTTGAATATCCCCGATTGGATCAGCCGCGCGGGCGTCTGGTGCGGCACGATGGTGGTGCGCTGGCGGCGGAACTCCATCGCGGCCAGCGCGATGAGCAAGAGGCCCGCGCCCACCAAGAGCCCACCCGCGAAATCCACCCATCCCCCGCCAAGCCGCAGCCCCAGCGGAAACCGCGTGGCCTGAACCCAGGCGAGGGCCAGAAACCCGGCCAGCCAGACGGGCGGCATGTCGATCCATTTCAGCATTGTCCGGTGCTCCGGTTCGGGGTATCGCGGCCAGAATGCACGCGGTGGGGGCGATGTCAAAGTTGACGTTCACGGCAAGCACGCCCAACCCTTGATCGCCAGCTTGCAAGATGGTCCGACGCGGCACGAAGGACGGTTTCGGCCTGTTGCTGACATTGTCCCCTGTCCCCCGCGCGGCATCAAGGCGCGCCTTGGCGCACCGCCGCGCGAGCGCCCGACAGCCCCCCTAATTCTCCGTGCGCCCGGCCTCGATCTCGCGCCAGCGGGCGACGTTGCGGTTATGCTCGGCCAGCGTTTCGGCAAAGGCGTGGCCACCACTGCCATCGGCCACGAAATAGACGAAATCGGTGCTATCGGGATCAACCGCGGCCATGATGCTGGCGCGGCCGGGATTGGCGATCGGCGTGGGCGGCAAGCCGTCAATCACATAGGTGTTCCACGGCGTCTCGCCGCGCAATTCGCTCTGCCGCAGGCCCCGCCCCAGCACGCCGCGCCCCCCGGTCACGCCATAGATCACCGTCGGGTCGGTCTGAAGCCGCATCCCGCGCTGCAACCGGTTGACGAAAACGCTCGCCACCTGGCGGCGCTCCTCGGGCACGCCCGTCTCCTTCTCGATGATCGAGGCGAGGATGAGCGCCTCTTGCGGCGTCTTGAGCGGCAGGCCCTCGGCGCGCCCCTCCCATGCGGCGGCAAGAATCGCCTCTTGTGCCGCGCTCATCCGCGCGATCACGTCGGCGCGGCTATCGCCCTCGCGCACCTCATAGCTGTCGGGCGCAAGGCTCCCCTCGGGCGGCACCTCGGCCACCTCGCCCGTCAGAATACCGACCGTTTTCAGCCCCTCCACCACCTGCCAGCTCGTTATCCCCTCGGCAAACGCAAGACGATAGCGGGTATCGGCGCGCGCACGCATTGTCTCGAACACCGCCGGGCGCGGGGCATCTGTTGTGGGATCAAAGCGCGCCGCCTCGACAAAGCGCGCGGTGGCCGGATCAAGCTCGCGCACCACCACCTCGGTGGCATTGACACCGATACGCCAGACCACCTCTGTGCCACAGGTCGAGGCTCCGCCACGGGTCACGATATCGGTGATCTCGGCCATGCTTGCCCCCTCGGGGATAAGCCAGCTTCCGGCCTTGAGATCATCCTCGCGGCCCGCGTAATCGGCCCCGATGCGAAAGATCGCGGCGCTTGACACCGCGCCCTCGGCCGCCAGATCGCGCGAGACGCCGCGCATCGTCGTGCCGGGGGCCACGCGCAGGCAGATCGGCTCTTTCAGCGGACCGGAGGCGGTATATTGCCCCTGCCCCCACAGGATGACACCGCCCAGAAGAAAGATCGCCACCACCAGCAGCGTCAGCATGTTCGAGACGATGTGCCGCCACATCAGCGCGGTTTCCCCACCACCAGCGCGGCATTGGTGCCGCCAAAGCCAAAGCTGTTGGACAGCGCCACGTCGATCTTGCGCTCACGCTTGGCGTTGGGGGCAAGATCGAGCGGCGTTTCCACCTCCGGATTGTCGAGGTTGATGGTGGGCGGGGCCACCTGATCGCGCACCGCGAGAATGGAAAAGATCGCCTCGATCGCCCCCGCCGCGCCCAGAAGATGCCCGGTCGCGGATTTCGTGGAACTCATCGTGACACGGGCCGCCGCCTCGCCCAGAAGCCTCTCCACGGCCCTCAGCTCGATCGTGTCGGCCATGGTCGAGGTGCCATGCGCGTTGACGTAATCCACCGCCCCCGGCTCCAGCCCGGCATTGCGCAGCGCCGCGCGCATGGCGCGCAGGCCGCCGTCGCCATCCTCGGCGGGCGCGGTGATGTGATAGGCATCCCCCGACAGGCCATAGCCAAGGATCTCGGCATAGATTTTCGCACCGCGCGCCTTGGCGTGCTCATATTCCTCGAGCACCAAGACGCCCGCGCCCTCGCCCATCACGAAGCCGTCGCGATCCACGTCATAGGGGCGGCTTGCGGCCTTGGGATCGTCGGCGCGCCCGGTCGAGAGCGCCTTGCAGGCGTTGAACCCGGCAATCCCGATCTCGCAGATCGACGCCTCTGCCCCGCCCGCCACCATCACATCGGCATCGCCGAACATGATGAGCCGCGCGGCGTCGCCAATGGCGTGCGCCCCCGAGGCGCAGGCCGTTACCACCGAATGGTTCGGCCCCTTGAAGCCGAAGCGGATGCTGACCTGCCCGGCGATCAGGTTGATGAGCGCGCCGGGAATAAAGAACGGCGAGACCCGCCGCGCGCCCTTGTCGCGGATGACAAGGGTGGTTTCCTCGATCGAGCGCAACCCGCCAATGCCGGACCCCATGATAACGCCGGTGCGCTCCAGGCTTGCGGCATCCTTCGGGGTCCAGCCCGCATCCTCCACTGCCTGCTGCGCGGCGGCCATGCCGAACAGGATGAAATGATCGACCTTGCGCCGTTCCTTGGGCTCCATGTAGCGGTCGGGATCGAATGTGCCGCCACTGCCATCGCCATAAGGCACTTCGCAAGCATATTTGGTCAGCACGTTCACCGGATCGAACCGGGTGATCGTGCCCGCCCCCGACTGCCCGGCCAGAAGACGGCTCCAGCTTTCCTCGACCCCATCGGCAAGCGGGGTCACAAGCCCCAGCCCCGTGACAACGACACGCCGCATGATGCTGCCCTTTCGGTTTCTTACATTCCGCCGGTCATACCCCGGCTTGGGCCGGGGGGGCAAGAGCGCGGGCGCGCCTCAGATGAATTCGGCGATCTGCCCGAGCGCGCAAGATTCCGCTGGTCTCATACCGGCATGACAGCGGCGAACCCCGCCTGCGCGGGGATGGCGTGCGCCTGGAGGGGGCCGACCACGCCAAAGCAAAAGGACCCGCCTTCCGGCAGGGCCTTTCTCACCGTCAAGCGGCGTAACTCAGGAGGCTTCAGAGATGAATTTCACCGCATCGCCGACCGTCTGGATCGTGTCGGCTGCGTCATCGGGAATCTCGATGCCGAATTCCTCTTCGAACGCCATCACCAGTTCGACCGTGTCGAGGCTGTCGGCGCCCAGATCGTCGATAAAGGACGCCTTGTCCACAACCTTGTCTTCCTCGACGCCCAGATGTTCCACCACGATCTTCTTCACGCGGTCAGCGATATCGCTCATGTCTCGTTCCTCATTCTGTGTCGGGCGTCTCCGCCCCTTGGTCTGCCCCAGCCCCATTCGGGGCCGGACTGTGGATTGTGCCCGTCGCGGGCGTCGCAGCGTGGGGCTGCAGCCCGGTGCGATCCGGTAGCGACCCGGTCAGGCCACCGAAGGAAACCGCGCCCCCTTCGGAAAAGCTGCGTGGCCTATAGCACAGGTGTTGGCAATGGCAAATGCTTTCACCGCGCCCTCCACGGGCGAAACGCCGCCCATCCCGGGCCGCCTCAGGCCATCGCCAGCCCGCCATTGACATGCAGCACCGAGCCGGTGACATAGCCCGCGCCGGGGCTGGCAAGATAGAGCGCGGCGGCGGCCACTTCCTCGGGCGTGCCCATGCGCCCGGCGGGGATCTTGGCGAAAAGCGCGGCCTTCTGCTCGTCTGTCATCTTGTCGGTCATCGGCGTGGCGATGAAACCCGGAGCGACGACATTGGCGGTGATCCCGCGCGAGGCAACCTCGTGGGCGATGGATCTGGTCATCCCCACCAGCCCCGCCTTGGCGGCGGCATAGTTGACCTGACCGGGATTGCCGATCATCCCCACCACCGAGCCGATATTGACGATCCGGCCCCAGCGCGCCTTCATCATCGGGCGCACCGCCGCGCGACACAGCCGCATCGCCGAAGTCAGATTGACATTCAACACATCAAGCCAGTCCGCGTCCGACATCCGCATGAAAAGCTGATCGCGCGTGATGCCCGCGTTGTTGACCAGGATATCAAGGCCGCCCATCGCGGCGATGGCTTCCTTGGGCAGCGCCTCCACCGCCTGCGCGTCGCCCAGATCGCAGGGCAGCACATGGGCGCGCGCGCCCAGCTCGCCCGCCAGTTCCTCGAGCGGTGCGACCCGCGTACCCGACAGCCCCACCGTGGCCCCCGCGCCATGCAGCGCGCGCGCAATCGCGGCCCCGATGCCCCCCGACGCGCCGGTGACAAGCGCGGATTTTCCCGTCAGATCAAACATGACTTCACTCTCCCAAATTCGGGCCGCGCGCCTCATGCCAGCGACGCGGCGGCCTCCTGCACCTCTGCCGCCGTGCCGATGGCGCGGCAGGCGATGGCGCGGTCGATGCGCCGGACCATGCCCGAGAGCGCCTTGCCCGAGCCGATTTCCCAGACCTCGCCGACACCGGCACCGGCCATCATCTGCACCGATTCGCGCCAGCGCACAGAACCGGTGACCTGCGCGACCAGAAGCGCGCGAATCTCCGCCGGGTCGGTAACCGCCCCGGCCCGCACATTGGCCACCAGCGGCACGGCGGGGGCGGTGATCGCGACCTCGGCCAGCGCCGCCTCCATCGCCTCGGCGGCGGGCTGCATCAGCGCGCAGTGAAACGGCGCGCTCACCGGCAAGAGGACCGCGCGCTTGGCTCCCCTCGCCTTGGCGATCTCGACCGCGCGCTCCACCGCCGCGCGGTGCCCCGAGACCACCACCTGGCCGGGATCGTTGTCATTGGCCGCCTGGCAGACCTCGCCCTCTGCGGCCTCTTCGGCCACCGCGCGCACGGTCTCGAAATCGAGCCCGAGAAGGGCGGCCATCGCGCCCACGCCCACCGGCACCGCCGCCTGCATGGCACGGCCACGGATGCGCAACAGCCGCGCGCAATCGGAAATGCTCAGCGCGCCCGCTGCGGCCAGCGCGGAATATTCCCCCAACGAGTGCCCGGCGACAAAGGCGGCGGCACCGATGGTCACCCGCTCGGCCTCGAGCGCGCGCATCGCGGCCAGCGAGGTGGCCATGAGCGCGGGCTGGGCATTCTCGGTCAGCGTCAGCGCGTCCTGCTCGCCCTCCCAGATCAGCGCCGAGAGCGCCTGGCCGAGCGCGTCATCCACCTCGTCGAATACGGCGCGCGCCGCCGGGTAGGCATCGGCCAGATCGCGGCCCATGCCGATCACCTGCGCCCCCTGCCCCGGAAATATGAATGCCCGGCTCATCAGCGTTCCTCCCCGCGAAAAATCGCCCCCCGATACACGCCCGCGCCGGTCATGGCAACGCCAAAGCGGGTCCGTGCCCGCCCGCACGCAAGCTGTGCGCAGGTGGCGATGGACGCAGGCGCGCCAATCGCTACACTCTCGCGCAACGACAGGAGAGCCGTCCGATGCCGATCACCAGTTCCGCCACCACCTACGGCGCCGTCACCAAAGCGTTCCACTGGCTGACCGCGCTCCTGATCCTCGCCAACCTGCCGCTGGGCTGGTTCGCCGCCGAGATGGCCGAAGAGATCGCAGCCACCGGAGGCAGCGAGGCACAGGTGGCGCGCGCGGCGCTCTTGTTCTCGATCCACAAGACCACCGGCGTGGCGGTATTCTTCGTGGCGCTGCTGCGCATCCTCTGGGCACTCACGCAGACCAAGCCGGGGCTGTTGAACGGCGACCGCCCGCTCGAGGCATTCGCCGCCGAATGCGTCCACTGGCTGCTTTACGGCGCGCTTGTGGCGGTTCCGCTCTCGGGCTGGGTGCATCACGCCGCCACGACCGGGTTCGCGCCGATCTGGTGGCCGTTCGGCCAGGGCCTGCCCTTCGTGCCGAAATCCGAGGCGCTGTCGGAGATCGCCGCGACGCTGCATTTCGTGTTCGTGCTGGTGCTCGCAGGCGCGCTTGGGGCGCATATCGCGGGCGCGCTCAAGCATCACTTCATTGACGGCGACGCGACGCTGCGGCGGATGCTGCCCGGCGGCGGCGCGGCGCAGCCCACCGCCCGCCAGCCCGGCCATGCGCTGCCCTTTGTCGCGGCGCTCGTTATCTGGGCGGCGGCGCTTGGCGGGGCGGGCGCGCTTGGCTGGTTCGCCAAGCCCGCAGCCGACACCCGCCCCGCCCTCGCCGCCGTGCAATCGGACTGGACGGTGCAGGAGGGCCGCCTTGCAATCACGGTCCGGCAGATGGGATCGGAGGTCACGGGCGGCTTTGCAGACTGGACCGCCGGGATCGCCTATTCGGAACTGCCCGATACCGAGGGCCGTCACGGCACGGTCGAGGTGGTGGTGGCAATCCCGTCGCTCACGCTCGGCTCGGTCACATCGCAGGCGATGGGGCGCGACTTCTTCAACGCCGAAGAGCACCCGACCGCCACGTTCAAAGCCGATCTGCTGGCGAGCGAGGGCGGCCATGTCGCGCGCGGCACACTTACCATCAAGGGGTTGAGCGTGCCGGTGGAAATGCCCTTTGCGCTGGCCATCGAGGGCGACACCGCCCGCGCCTCGGGCGGGCTGGCGGTGGACCGACGCGATTTCGGCATCGGCATGGGCATGCAGGATGCCGGGCAACTGGGTTTCGATGTCGGGATATCCTTCGATCTGGTGGCACAGCGCGGCGGCTGAGGTGGGGCGGCAGCCAAGATATTGCCGCAACCGGCGGGCAAGGCTGGCCCGAAGCGGACATCAGCCATTTGCCCCCCCCCGCGCGGAGTCAAGGCGTGCTTGCGCGCCGCCGCGCGAGCGCCCGTCCGCCCCCTCGGGCGGGCGCTTTTGCAACGATGCATCCCGCGCAACCGTTCAAGTATTTTGCGCCATAAAGCGCATTCCATAGCCGTTGCAGCGCCCACCCGGCGGTCGGGCACACGCGCGGCTCATCCCCAAGCGTCAACGCCCCCCAGCCCCGTCACACCGCCCACCTTCCCGCACGCCGCCAGCATGGCAGCCCGGATCATCCTCGGGCAAGACCGATCGGAAACCGATGCGCCCCAGGTTCACACCCCAAAAAAAACCATCCCCTTTCGCCGAATTTGATTTACACATCCCACCATGCGCAAGGGACCGCTCGACACCGCGCCGAACTATACCAATACAGCGCTCGTGATGGGGGCGGTCAATCTGATATGGGTGCTCGCCGTGATCTGGGCGACGCTCGGC
Organism: Roseovarius sp. UBA6217; assembly: GCA_002421985.1. Classification (GTDB taxonomy): domain Bacteria; phylum Pseudomonadota; class Alphaproteobacteria; order Rhodobacterales; family Rhodobacteraceae; genus Roseovarius. The sequence goes on from DISF01000059.1 coordinate 14,575, forward strand.
TTTGCCGCGGTGCTGGCGACAGGCTATGCGCTTGATCGGCTGATCGTGTGGCGCGCGCGCCGCCGGGCGGGCTGAACCGCAGGCCTCAGGCGGGCAAGGCACGCACCGACCAGCCCCAGAACCGCCACAGCATGAACACCCCCGCCAGCGCCAGCCCCAGGGCAAGGCCCAGCCAGATCCCCGGCCCGCCCAGCCCGAGGCCAAAGCCCAGCACATAGCTTGCCGGCACGCCCACCGCCCAATAGCTCAGCCCGGCGATGACCATCGGCACGCGGGTATCCTGCACCCCTCGCAACAGCCCCAGCGACAGCACCTGCGCGGCATCCACCACCTGAAACAGCGCCGCCGCCGCCAGCAGCGTGCGCCCGATGGCGATGACCGCGTCGCGCGCCGGGTCGGCAGGGTCGAGAAACAGCCCGATGAACAGCTCCGGCAGGCCCAGAAACAGCCCCACGGTGCACACCGCCACCCCGCCCGACACCGCCAGCACCACCAGCGCCCCGTCGCGCAGCCCCCGCCCGTCGCCGCGCCCCTGCGCCTGCCCCGCGCGCACGGTGGCCACGTTCGACAGGCCCACATGCACCATGAAGATCACCGAGGTGACCTGAAGCGCGATGCCATGCGCCGCGAGTTGCAGCGTGCCAAGCCAGCCCATCATCACCGAGGAGGCGGCAAAGAGCCCCACCTCGGCAAGGTTGGTCAGGCCGATGGGCCAGCCAAGGCGGAACACCCGCGCCAGCGCCTCCCAGTCGGGCCGCCAGAGCCGCGAGAACATGGCGTGCTCGGGCATGACCCGTGCGACGTAGACCACCAGCGCCAGCAACGAGGCGATATTGACCGAGACCGAGGCGATGGCCGCGCCGCGCACCCCCATCTCGGGCAGGCCGTAATTGCCAAAGATGAGCGCGTGGTTGATGAGCACGTTGAGCGCCACCGCCGCCAGCGTCACCCACAACACCACGGCCGTGCGCTCCAGCGCGGCCAGCGTGGATTTGATCACCATCACCATCAGCGCGGGCAGGATGCCCCAGCCAGCGATGGCGATGTAATCGGCGGCCAGCGCCGAGATGCCCGGCTCTTGCCCCATGAGCCGAAACAGCGTCGCCGCGCCCAGCGTCGCAGGCAGGCAGGCCAGCGCAAAGAGCGCCGAGGCCCAAAGCCCCATCCGCGTGACGCGCCGCACCTGCGCCTCCTCGCCCGACGAGGCGGCAGTGGCGACCATCGGCATCACCGCCCAGGCAAATCCCGATCCCATGATGAAGAGCACGAAGAAGAGCGTGCCCCCCAGCACCTCGGCGGCCAGCGCCTCGACCGAATACCAGCCCAGCATCACCGCATCGGTGAGGGTGATCGCGAACTGCGCCAGATGACTGCCGACAAGCGGCAGACCAAGGCCGAGAACGGCGCGCAGATGCTGGCGATATGTCAGGGGGCGCGGCATGGGGGTGCCTTATGCCGCGCCCCCTGTGGGCGCAAGAGGGAGCGGGGGCAGGTTGTGGCCTGTTGGGAACGTTCGATATGATGCGATGAGCCGCGCGAGTGCCCGACCGCGGGTAGGCGCTGCAACGGTTGTGGAATGCACTTTATGCCTGCCAAAGACTTGGACGATTATGAGGGGCTCGACGTTGTAGAAGCGCCCGCCCGTCCGGGCGGGTCATGCCGGAGGCATGCCTTTGGCATGACCGCTCGCGCGGCGGCGTGCAAGCACGCCTTGACTCCGCGCGGGGGACAAGCCTTGACCGTCCCTTCAGACCCTGCATGACTTGCGCCATGGCCGTCCCCGACCCACGCAGGCGCGGGCCTCAGCCGGCCATATGGCCCACGCGCAGCCCCGCCGCCCCCGCCTCGATCCCGCCGATGCGCGCCGCCTCATGGCCCGCCGCGCGCAGCCGCGCCACCAGCGCACCGGCCTCTGCCGCCGCCACCGCCGCCAGAAGCCCGCCCGCCGTCTGCGGATCGTGCATAAGCGCCGCGCGCCCCCCCTCGCCCAGCCCCGCCACCGGTGCCGCGCGGCGGTTGGCCGCCCAGATGGTCGAGCGGATGCCGCGCGCCGCCAGCGCCTTGGCCCCCGGCATGAGCGGCACCGCTTCGGGGTCGATCCACGCCGCCACGCCCGAGGCGCGGCAGATATTGCCCAGATGCCCCGCCAGCCCGAACCCGGTCACATCGGTCATCGCGTGTGCGCCCGCGAGGATCGCCGCCGCGTCGCCCTGCGGCACCACCAAACGGTCAAACAGCGCCACGATATCGCGGCCCTCGGCCAGCCCGCGCATCTCGGCGGCCAGAAGTGTGCCCGAGCCGATGGCCCGCGTCAGGATCAGCGCATCGCCCGGCTGCGCGCCCGCCAGCGTGATCGGCGCACCCGCGACGATCCCGGTGAGGGCAAAGCCGATGCTCGCCTCCGCCCCCATGCTTGAGTGGCCGCCCGCGATCTCTGCGCCCGCCGAGTCCAGCACGTCGTGCGCGGCCTGCATGATCTCGGCCATGCTGCGGGCCTGCAACGCCTCGCTCATGCGCGGCAGCGTCACCGAGACCAGCGCCGCCTGCGGGCGCGCGCCCATCGCCCAGATATCGCCCAGCGCGTGCAGCGCAGCGATGCGCGCCATCAGCGCCTCGTCGCTGACAAAGGCGCGCAGGTGATCGACACTCAGCACCTGTTGCACGCCCCCCGTCTCGATGACGGCGGCATCATCGCCCGGTCCGGCAATGGCCCCGCGCAGCACCGCAGGCGCGACCTTGGCCCCGCAGCCGCCGCACATCGGCTCTTCGCCGCCCTCCTCGGACAGCGCACGGATACGCGGCATCGCGGGCGCGGGCATCGCGGGCAGGGGCGCGAATTTCGCCATGAAGGCGCGGTCGATCCGGTCCTTCCAGCGCCAGAGCAACCGCCCGGAAAAGGCCAGACCCAGCTTCTCCGCCACCGCCCGCCGCTCGCCCAGCGAGATGAGCTTGAGGTAATCGCGCTGCGGGTGGAACGGGCGCGTGGCCCCGCCCGACAGCACCGCGCGCAGGTTATCGCGCAGCACCGGGGCCGCGCGCACGGCAAACACCCCGGCCTTGGGGCGCGGCGCGTGGCCGAGATGCGCGCAATCGCCCGCCGCGAAAAGCGTCTCCTGCCCCTCGACCCGCAGATCGGCACCGACGCGCAGAAAGCCGTCATCGGTCACCGGCAGGCCGCATTGCCCGATCCAGCCATGCGCGCGCGCCCCCGCCGCCCCTACCGTCAGGCGCGAGGGCACCACCTCGCCGCCCTCCAGCAGCACGGCATCGGCCTCTACCCGCGCGACCGCCGCGCCGGTCAGCACCCGCACGCCCATATCGGCCAGCGCGCGGCGCAGGCGCGGGCGCAGCACCGCGCCCTCGGGGGCAATATCCGCCGCGCGCTCGATCAGGCTGACCCGCGCGCCGCGCCCCAGCCGGTGCGCCATCGCCATCGCCACCTCGACCCCGGCGATCCCGCCGCCGATCACCGCCGCCTCTGGTGCCTCGCGCCCCTCGGCCACGGCGGCGACGAACGCCTCCCAACGGTCGGCGAAAGGGCCAAGCGGCTTGACCGCCACGCCGTGCCCGGCAAATCCCGGCAGGGCGGGCATCATTGCGTGCACGCCCACATCGACCGAAGCCACGTCATAGCCGATCTTGCGCGCACCCACCATGATCCGCCGCGCGCCTGTGTCGATCGCGCTCACCGCACCCACAATCAGCCGCGCGCCGGCAAAGCGCGCCAGCCGCACCAGATCGATCTCCAGCTCGGATTGCCGGTAATGGCCCGCCACCATCCCCGGCAGCATCCCCGAATAGGGGGCTACGGGGTTCGGGTCGATCACCGTCAGCCGCGCACCGGGCAGCGGGTCCATCCCCCACATCCGCAGCACCAGCGCATGGGCGTGCCCGCCCCCCACAAGCACCAGATCGCGGCTCAGCGGCACCGGGGAAGACATCATCTCACGCGCCCTCAGAACGGAAAGAAGACCGGGATCACCAGCACCGCCACCACTGCAAAAATCACGTTGAGCGGCAGCCCCACCACAAGGAAATCGCGAAACTTGTAGCCGCCCGCCCCATAGACGAATGTGTTGGTCTGATAGCCGATGGGCGTGGCGAAACTGGCCGAGGCGGCAAACATCACCGCCATGATGAAGGGGCGCGGATCAAGCCCCAACTCGACCGCCACGCCGATCACGATGGGGCCGATGATAATCGCCACGGCGTTATTGGTCACCATCTCGGTCAGCACGCTGGTCAGCACATAGACGGCGGCAAGGATGGCCAGCGGCCCCACCCCCTGCACCGAGCCCACCACGCTCTCGACGATAAGGCGCGCAGTGCCGGTTTCCTCCATCCCAAGGCTCACGCCCAGCATCCCGAAGATCAGGAACAGGATGCGCCAGTCAATGGCGTCGAACGCCTCTTCGGGATCGACACAGCGCGTCATCATCACCACCACGGCCCCGATTACCGCCAGCCCGGCAATCGGCATCACGTCGAAGGCGGCCAGAAGCATGACAGCGAAGATCGTCACAATGGCAATCGGGGCCTTGGCGCGCCGCATCGCCTGTTCCGAGGGCTCGGTCAGGTTGACGATGCCGCCATCCTCCATCAGCCGCTGAATGCCCTCGGGCGGACCCTCCAGCAGCAATGTGTCGGCAAATTGCAGCCGCAGCTCGGGCAGGTCCTGGCTGATATTCTGCTCCTGCCGGTGCACGGCCATGAGGTAGACGCCGTATTTGCGGCGCAATTTCAGGTCTTTGATGGGGCGCCCGCGCAGGTGCGAATTGGGGCCAACGCTTGCCTCCATCGTGATCGTGCGGTCGGCGGTCACCGGCTCGAAGCCGCTGTCATCCATGCCGCGAAACTCGATCTCGCCGTTTTCCTTGAGGCCGAGGATCTCGCCCGTATCGGTCTTGATGACCACCCGGTCGCCCGCCTCCAGCACCAGATCGTCGAGATGACGGCGCATCGACAGCTCGCCGCGCACCACGTCGAGGATACGCGCGCCTGCACGGTTGAAGGGCAGGTCTTCCAGCTTCTTGCCGATATATTTCGATTCGTGCGGGATCAGCAGGCGCGCAAGGAACTTGCGCTTGCTCTCCTGCCCCAGAACGCTGGCAAGCGACGCGCGGTCCGGCAGCAGGTAGCGCCCGGCAAAGACCATGTAGATCAGCCCCACCGAGACAAAGACCAGCCCCGGCAGCGTCATCTCGAACATGGTGATCGGGGGCTGTCCGGCGTCGCGCGCCACGCCGCTCATCAAGATGTTGGTGGAGGTGCCCACAAGCGTCAGCGTGCCGCCGAATATGGCCGAAAAGCTGAGCGGGATCAGGAGCTTGGACGACGACACCCCGATCGAGGACGCGACCGAAATCATCACCGGCGTGAGCAGGATCACCACCGGCGTGTTGTTCATGAAGGCCGAGGCCCCCGCCGTTGCCACCATCATGATGAGGATCGTGCGCAGGAACGACCCGCGCGCCTGCCGCCGCAGCACGCCACCGATCATTTCCAGCACGCCGGTGCGTTCCAGCGCGGCGGAGATGATGAACATCATCGCGATGGTGATCGGTGCCGACGAGCCGAACACCTTGAGGAAATCGCCGGTTTCCACGATCCCCGTCGCCAGAAGCACCGCCGAGGCCCCGAGCGCCGTCACCTCGGGCGGGTAGATTTCCTTGAAGAAACTGACAAAGACCACCACCAGAAGCAGCAGCACGAAAATCTGGTCAAGGCTCATCGTTGGGGCGTCCCTCAAACTGCACGGTGCGGCGCACCGGTAATGACAGGACCACCCCCGATTTCAAGCCTCAAGTGGAAAATCATTCCCTGCGCCCGCCGGGTCCGCGCCGGAGGGGACACATGCCGCGGCGCGGGCGCAAGCCCCCGCCCTCAATGCAGGGTGAATTCGCCTACCACGTTCTGCCATTCCCCCGGCGAAATCATCTTGCGATGGGTGAACCGCACCGAATGCAGCGGCCCTTCGATCTCGCGTTGCCAGAACTCGATGAAGCCAAACAGCTTCGGGTGATCGGGCGCGATATCGTAATCCTGCCACAGATAGCTGTTGAGCACGTTCTGATAGTCGGGCATCCGGTAGAAAAATTCCGCCGTGGTCAGCCCATAGCCCTTCAGCATCAATTCGGTCTCGGTCATCTCCATTTCTTGCTCCTGTCGTTGCCTGACAGGATCATTTTGCCACGGTTGAATTACTTTTCAATTAAAACAATATGTTATCACTCGTGATCGGTGGCTGCCACGGGGGACTCGCCTGCGCCATTGCACCCTATATCATGGCTCTGATATAGTCGCGCCAACAAGATATAGCGCAGATAAAGGGACGGTAAAAAACGTGAGCGATACGCCTCAACCCCCTGAAATTCCAGACGAAACCCCCGCCCGCCCCTCGGGGCCGCAGATCTCGATCACGCAGGAGATGAAAACCTCCTATCTCGATTACGCGATGAGCGTGATCGTGAGCCGCGCTATCCCCGATCTGCGCGACGGGCTGAAACCTGTGCACCGGCGTATCCTCTATGCCATGCACGAGGGCGGCAACACCCCCGACAAGCCCTATCGCAAATCCGCGCGCGCGGTTGGCGACGTGATGGGCAAATACCACCCGCATGGCGATTCGGCGATTTACGACGCTCTGGTGCGGATGGCGCAGGATTTCTCGATGTCGCTGCCCTTGCTCGACGGGCAGGGCAATTTCGGCTCGATGGATGGCGATAACGCGGCGGCCATGCGCTATACCGAGGTGCGCATGGACAAGCCCGCCGCCTTCCTTCTCGCCGATATCGAGAAGGACACCGTGAATTTCCAGGACAATTACGACGGCAAGGACCGCGAACCCACGGTGCTGCCTGCGCGTTTCCCCAACATGCTGGTCAATGGCGCGGGAGGCATCGCGGTGGGCATGGCCACCAATATCCCGCCGCACAACCTTGGCGAGGTGATCGACGCCACGCTGGCGCTCATCGACGATCCCGACCTTGGCAGCGAGGATCTGATCCAATACGTGCCCGGCCCCGATTTTCCCACCGGCGGCCTGATGCTGGGCCGCTCGGGCGCGCGCAAGGCCTATCTGGAGGGGCGCGGCTCTGTCATCATCCGCGCGCGCACCCGCATCGAGGAATTGCGCAAGGACCGCTTTGCCATCATCATCGACCAGATCCCCTATCAGGTGAACAAGGCCACGATGATCGAGCGCATCGCCGAGGCCGCCCGCGACAAGCGCATCGAGGGCATCGCCCATGTGCAGGACGAGAGCGACCGCAACGGCGTGCGCGTGGTGGTAGAGCTCAAACGCGACGCGACGCCCGACGTGGTGCTGAACCAGCTTTACCGCTTTACCCCGATGCAGACATCGTTTGGCTGCAACATGCTGGCATTGAACGGCGGCAAGCCCGAGCAGTTGACGCTGCACCGCTTCCTGTCGCTCTTCATCGAGTTCCGCGAAGAGGTGGTCGCGCGGCGCACCGCCTATGACCTGCGCAAGGCGCGCGAGCGCGCGCATGTGCTCTGCGGTCTCGCGGTGGCGGTCTCGAACGTGGACGAGGTGGTGGCCACCATCCGTGCCAGCGCCGACGCCGCCGAGGCGCGGCAAAAGCTGATGGAGCGGCGCTGGCGCGCAGGCGACATCCTCGAATATATCGCGCTGATTGACGACCCCAGCCACCGCGCCAACGAGGACGGCACCTATAACCTGTCGGAAACACAGGCGCGCGCCATCCTCGATTTGCGCCTGCAACGCCTCACGCAACTGGGCGTCAAGGAAGTCACCGACGAGTTGCAGGAGCTTGCCGGCAAGATCAAGGATTACCTCGCCATCCTCGCCTCGCGCGAGCGGATCATGGAGATCATCGCCACGGAACTGCGCGAGGTGCGCGAGCTTTTCGCCGTGCCGCGCCGCACCGAGATCGTGGACTGGTCCGGCGACATGGAAGACGAAGACCTCATCGAGCGCGAGGAGATGGTCGTCACGATCACCCAGGGCGGTTACATCAAGCGCACGGCGCTTGACGAGTTCCGCTCCCAGAAGCGTGGCGGCAAGGGTCTGTCGAGCATGGCCACCAAGGACGAGGACGTTGTGACCTCGCTCTTTGTCGCCAATACCCACACGCCGCTTCTGGTCTTTACCACCGATGGCATGGTCTACAAGCTCAAGACCTGGCGGCTTCCGCAGGGCGGGCGCACCTCCAAGGGCAAGGCCATCGTCAACATCCTGCCCATTGCGGCGGGGGTGTCGGTGGCGGCGCTCTTGCCGGTGGACCGCCCCGAGGATGCGTGGGACGATCTTCAGATCGTGTTCGCCACCTCGGCGGGCGATGTGCGGCGCAATGCGCTGTCGGATTTCACCAATGTGATGCGCAACGGCAAGATCGCGATGGACCTGCCCGAGGGCGTCGAACTGGTCGGCGCGCGGATCAGCTCCGAGGCCGATGACGTGATGCTTGTCACCAATTCGGGCCGCGCGATCCGGTTTTCCGTGGGCGATGTGCGCGTGTTCAAGGGCCGCAAATCCACCGGCGTGCGCGGCATCCGCCTGGGTGAGGGCGACCGCGTGGTGTCGATGTCGGTGATCCGCCATTTCGAGGCCACACCGGACGAGCGCGCGGCCTTTCTCAAACGCTTCCGCGCCGAATTCGGTGCCGAGCCGGAGGACGACACGCAAGACCCGGACGCCGCAGGCAATGCCGATGCAACCCTGCCCGAGGCGCGCTATCAGGAGATGCGCGCGGCGCAGGATCTCATCCTCACGATCACCGCGCGCGGGATCGGCAAGCTCAGCTCAAGCCACGATTACCCGTTGCGCGGGCGCGGCGGCATGGGCGTGGCGGCGATCGACCGCGCGATGCGCGGCGGGCCGCTCGTCGCGTCCTTCCCGGTCAGGCGCGAGGATCAGATCATGCTCGCCACCTCTACCGGGCAATCCATCCGCGTGCCCGTCGAGGGGATTTCCTTCCGCTCGCGCAGCGCGGGCGGGGTGCGGGTGTTCAACACCGGCAAGGGCGAAGAGGTCGTCTCGGTCGCGTGGATCGCCGATCAGGCGGACGAGACCGCAGAGGAGACGGCAGACTGAGCAGGGCGGGCAGGCGCGGGTTAACAGCGCTCTCGGACCCTTGGCGTTTAGCCCTTGGCGTTTAGCCAAAGAGTTTGCGGAGCCCCCAGACAAGGAGTACTGTCCAAAAAACAGCCCCGATCCAGCCGAGAAAGCCAAGCCCGCCGGTTTTCCCGGTGCGGGGTTCACGCGTGGCTGTAATCCGCGCGTTGCGCTGTTTCGTCGCCGATTTTATTTTCTTGCTGGCGTGAAGCCCGGTGCCGGGGATACCGGCGCTGACGGTCGTACCGCTGGTCCCGGTGGTGATGCCCGCGCCGCGCGGCCCTATACGGGCGCTGATGCCTTTTTTCGTCAGGTTCAGCCGCACGCCCGGCGCGATCTTCATGGTTCTCCTGAAACGCAATACCATGCTAGCCTCCCGCTTATACAGTTTTTAGTTTGGCAGAACGTCCCATGTTACGAAAGAAAATTTCGCAGGCTCTTGATCCTGAAATGCATGACGGCCCCGGCCTTTCGCGTGTCAATACCTGGATCGTGGCACTGATTTGCGTGTCGATCCTGCTCGGGGTCTTTGAAACGGAACCGGCGCTCACCGACGGGTTGGGCCCTCTTTATGCGGTGGCGCATCTGGCTTTCTTTGTCGTGTTTCTCGCGGAATATATCGCCCGTCTCTATGCCGCGCCTCTCAATCCCCGATATGGCGCGTCATGGCGCTATGCGCTGACCTTTTCCTCACTGGTTGATCTCGTCGTGCTGCTGTCTTTTTTGGCTCCGGTTCTAGGGCTTGAGGCGACCCTGCTACGCATGTTCCGCGCCGCCAGGCTGGTGCGGCTCGCCCGTCTTGGGCGATACTCGCTCGCCATGCAGATGATCTCGCAGGCCGTTTTCCAAAGACGTTATGAGCTTGGGGTCAGCGTTGTGGCTGCCTTTGGCCTCATGCTGTTGTCGTCCACGGCGCTGTATCTGGCCGAACGTGATATTCAGCCAGAGAACTTCGGTTCCATCCCCCGCGCGATGTGGTGGTCGGTGGCGACCTTGACCACGGTCGGTTATGGCGACATCGTGCCTGTCACGCCTTTGGGACGGATATGTGCCGCATTCACCGCGATTACCGGGATCGGATTCATCGCGTTACCGACGGGCATTCTTGCCGGAGCGTTCAGTGAAGCGCTCCAGAACATACGCAAAAAATCTTAAGCCTTCGATGTTTGCCACGACGTGGCCGAAGCTGTGCTGATGACAGGTTGTGCCCTGTTGCTGCCATTCCCGTTCCACCCCCGCGCGGAACAAGGCGCGCTTGCACGCCGCCGCCCTGTGTGGAATGGTGGCCGGTGCTGTCGGAGCGGGGCGACCGGGTGGGCCGGATGAGGTCCGCCGCGTGGTCGCCGGATCATCAGGTGAACCTGGCCATCGGAAGGGTGCGGATGACCCATTGGCAGGCGGGCGCGGAATCGCGGGGCATGGCCCCGTTGGCGAACGGCGCGGAATCGTGCAAGAGGGGTTCCGGGCCTGAGCGGCCATGGGGGCGCTGCCCCCGCCGCCCGTTCCGGGCGGCCCCCCGGAATATTTTTGGCAAGATGAAGCGGGGGCAGACCCTGCACGGGAAAAGGAGAGTGACATGTTCAACGCATTGGTCGTCGAAAAGGACGAGGAAAGCGGCAAGACATCTGCCGCGGTGAGGCAGATTTCCGAGGCGGACCTGCCCGAGGCGGAGGTGACAGTCGCGGTCGAGTATTCGACGGTGAATTACAAGGACGGGCTGTGCATCGGGCCGGGCGGCGGGCTGGTGCGGAAATATCCGCATGTGCCGGGGATCGACTTTGCCGGGGTGGTCGAGCAGAGCCACGATGACCGCTACAAGCCCGGCGACCGCGTGGTTCTGACCGGCTGGCGCGTGGGCGAGGCGCATTGGGGCGGTTATGCGCAAAAGGCGCGGGTGAAGGCCGACTGGCTGGTGCCGCTGCCCGAGGGGCTGGACACGCGGCAAGCGATGGCCGTGGGCACGGCGGGGTTCACCGCGATGCTGGCGGTGATGGCGCTCGAGGATCACGGGCTCAAACCGGGGCACGGGCCGGTGCTGGTGACGGGTGCTGCGGGCGGCGTGGGATCGGTGGCGACCGCGATCCTTGCCGGCCTGGGCCACGAGGTGGCGGCGGTGACCGGCCGCCCCGAGACCGCCGATTACCTCAAGTCGCTCGGGGCCACGCAGATCGTGCCGCGCGAGGATCTGGCCGAGACGGTCAAGCGCCCGCTGGAAAGCGAGACCTGGACCGGCTGTGTCGATGCGGTGGGCGGCGCGATGCTGGCGCGGGTGCTGGGGCAGATGAAATATGGCGCGAGCGTCGCCGCCGTGGGGCTGGCGGGGGGCACGGACCTGCCCGCGACGGTCATTCCGTTCCTGTTGCGCGGTGTGAACCTCTTGGGGATCGACTCGGTGATGCAGCCCTATGCGAACCGGTTGCGGGCCTGGGAGCGGATCGCGCGCGATCTGCCGATGGACAAGCTCGAGGCGATGGTGGTGCCTGCCACGCTGGGCGATCTGCCGCAACTCGGGGCGGATATCCTCAAGGGCCAGGTGCGCGGCCGCGTCGTGGTGGATGTGAACGCCTGAGCCTTGCCAAGCCACGCGCCCCCCGCTAGCCATGAGCCACGCGGGGGGGGCAAGACATGGACACCGGGCCGGACATCACGATCCGTTATGCGCGCGACGGCGATTTCACCGCGCTCTGGCCGATCCTGCGCGGCGTGATCCGCGCGGGAGAGACCTATGCCATCGAGCCGAGCCTGACGCGCGAGGCGGTGCGCGCGCTGTGGATGCAGGCCCCGCGCGCCACCTATGTGGCCGAGATCGCGGGCGAGACGGTCGGCACCTATACCATCAAGACCAACCAGCCGGGCGGCGGCGCGCATGTGTGCAACTGCGGCTACATGGTGGCCGAGGCCGCGCGCGGGCGCGGCATCGCCCGCGCCATGTGCCTGCATTCGCAAGAAGAGGCGCGCGCGATGGGCTATCTTGCGATGCAGTTCAATTTCGTGGTCGAGACCAATGTCGGGGCGATCGCGCTCTGGGAGGCGCTCGGCTTTGCCACCGTGGGCCGCCTGCCCCGCGCCTTTGCCCACCCCGAAGCGGGGCTGGTGGATGCGCGGGTGATGTATAAATGGCTGTCAGGTGACACTCCATTTTACGGTGATGCCGGATGATCGGGGGCTATGGCGGCATGGGTGCGGACAGAAGTCTCGACAGGCGTCACCGGTTCTTTCCCCGTGGAATTTCTTGTTTGGCACTCAACTGAAACTTGCTTGACCGTAACCGACGACATCACGATTTACGATTTCTTTCAAAGGCTTGATGAGGATCACAGCCGGAAGCGACTTCAAACCTTGAGGGGTTTCCGGCGCGGTCTGCTGCCATCCACGCAACCATCCGCCTGGAAGGCCATCACGGTGAGCATGATCCTGTGGGAAAGCCCGCCATGCGTTTCCGGGTGGTCTTGCGTTGACCGCATCTCTTCAATACGCGGCGGAAACACGCAAGACGCCTCACTCCGCAGCGGCACCTTGGCGAAGGTTCGATTTCTGTTCCACCCTGGAGCGCGTCCCTGATATCGAAGTGTTTAGAGCATGTTGCGCAAAAGTGGGAACCGGTTTTGCGCAGAAAAACATGCGACCACAAAAGGTTAGAGTGGGTCGCGTGAATGCAAATGAACGCGACACGCTCTAGGCAGCGGACTCATAAAACTCGATCCAGAGCCTGACGGATGCCAGTTTGATCATCGACAGGAAGTTGAGTGAAGTCTTTTCGTATCGGGTTGCGATGCGGCGGAACGAAGCTTTCAGCCTACCAAAGAACCGCTCGATTTTGTTGCGCTCCCGGTAAATTTCGGCGTCAAATTCGGCGGGCAGTTTGCGGTTGGCCTTGGGAGGGATCACGCAGGTAGCTGTCACATCCCCGACGATCGCATAGCCCCGCGTCGATCGGCGCTTTTCATGGCACGGCCGGTTCTGCGCGAGGTTCGCGACGGAGTGCGACCATGCTGATCCACCTTCACAGCCAGGCCACGACGACACCCAAGGTGCGAGCGGCGATCCAGGGAAGCGACGAGGCCGGGACGGTGCTGGCCGTCGGGTGACAGGTCGGCCATCTGCACCCCGACTTTGGAGAGAGCCTCGACCGACGGTCAGTCAGGCTCAGCGGCTGCTCACACGCTCGTTCTGGACACCGCGCACGCGGATTTCGCGCACCTCGCGGAGGATCTTGTCAGAGACGAATACGGCGGCCTGCACATCGCGCGGCCTGTTCGGTGCATCGAGCGGATGCACAGCGCGAAGCTCATAGCCGAGCACCCCGCCCACCGGCTTGCCATCCTCGGCGTCGGGCACGAGGCGCACATCATATATTTCCTGCTGGGAGGCGCGGCCGCGCACCCGCAAGATCGCCCCGCCGGTGGCCGGTTCGACCACGAGATCCGTCACCTCGTCCACAAGGGTGCCCTCATAGGGCTTTTCCTTGCGCCTCCGGTCGAACAGCCCGCTCTCCTGCTGCCTGGGGATGAGCGGATTGGTGTCTTGTTCTGCGGCCTGCGCATTGCGGCTGCGCGACTGGCTGCGCCCGAACCAGTTGCGCGGGTTGGCCCGCGAGTCGCCAAAACCGCCGCACCCCGCCAGCGCCCCCACCGCCGCCAGCCCAAGGAAAACCCGCCGCTTCATGCCCGAAACCCCCATCGCAATCGGGGCACCTCTATCCTACCGGCGCGTGGTTGAAAAGGTGCAAGCGGGGGCTGGACCTCGGGGGCGCGCGCGCCTAATTCTGACAGGGAGACCGGAAGAGGCGCATGGCAACCGAGGCATTCGAACAAATCGTGGACGATTTCGACTTCCTGGAGGATTGGGAAGACCGCTATCGCTATGTCATCGACTACGGGCGGCGGATGGAGCCGCTTGACGCGGCGCTCAAGGTGCCCGCCACCAAGGTCGATGGCTGCGCGAGCCAAGTCTGGCTGCATCCGCAGATCGAGGGCGGGCGCTTTCGCTTTGACGGCGACAGCGATGCGATGATCGTGCGTGGCCTGATCGCGGTTTTGCGCGCACTCTATAACGATCTGCCGGTCTCGGAAGTGGCGCGCGTCGATGCTCAGGCGGAACTGGCACGGCTCGGGCTTGATGCGCATCTGTCGGCGCAACGCTCCAACGGGCTTCGGGCGATGATCGCGCGCATCCGGGGGGTGGCCGCCGAGGCGGCGCGACAGCCTGCCACGGGAAGGTAAGTTTCGGACAACGGGCGACCCTGATATCATGACGACAAATGGAGGGCAAAATGACCGCGACGGACCAGACCGCAGAAATGCGCGCCTTTCTCAAGCCCTATACCGCCAAGAGCGACGCACGCGGCGCGCTGTCGCTTGGCATGACGCTCGCCGTTTACGGGGCCGCGCTGGTGGCCGGGGCATGGGCGGGGGCGGCGGGGCTGTGGCTTGCCGTCCTTCCGGCGGTGGTGGTGCTCGCCTTCGCCTCGGTGCGGCTTTACGTGCTTCAGCACGATTGCGGGCATCATTCGCTCTTTGCCACGCGGAGGGCCAATGACATCGCGGGCTATCTGCTATCGGTGTTCTCGTTCACGCCCTACCGGGTGATGCAGCACAATCACAACATGCACCACGCCTATCTCGGCAATCTCGACCACCGCGAAACCACCGAGATCCATACAATGACCCTGCGAGAATGGCAGCGCGCCGACGGGTGGACGCGGCTGCGCTACCGGCTCTATCGCAACCCGGTGCTGATGCTGCCGCTGGGGGCGTTCTTGACCTATTTCATCGCCTACCGCTGGCCGCGCAACACGCGTGATGTGGGCGCGGGCGGGGTCATCGTGCATAACCTGATGATCGCGGGTCTGCTCGTGGCGATATGGGCGGGGCTGGGCATGGCCGGGCTGGCGGTATGGTTTGCCGCGTCGATGCTGGGGGGCATGATCGGGGTGTTTCTCGTCTATCTCCAGCACAACTTTGAGGAAACATACTGGGACCGCAAGCCCGATCTCGATTTCCGCCGTGCCACGCTCGAAGGGTCAAGCTCGCTTGATCTGGGGTGGTGGTGGGATCTGGGCACCGGCAATATCGCCTATCACGACCTGCACCATTACAACCCCGCGATCCCGTCCTACAATCTGCGGCATTGCCAGAAGGATTTGCCCGAGCACTTGCAAAGCCACGCGCCGATCCGCTGGCCCGAGGCGCTGCGCAGCTTTACCCTCAAGCTCTGGGACGAAGACGCCGGGCGGCTGGTGCCGTTCCCGCGCGAACGCCCGCGCCGCGTGGCCGCAACGGGGTAGTGTTCGACCCCCGACAGTTGTTGCCCAATGATGATCCTGCCTGCCATGTTGCGCAATGTGGTGCAGGAGGCCTCGTGAACGGCCTGGAAGGAACGATGAGGGAGCCGCGTGGTGCCCGACCGCGGGTGGGCGCTGCAACGGCTGTGTGGATCACTTTATGGTGCCAAATACTGCAACGATTGTCGGGGCTTGGACGTTGCAAAAGCGCCCGCCCGTCCGGGCGGTCGGGCGCTGCGCGGCGGCGCGTAAACGCGCCTTGATTCCGCGCAAAGGGGGGTGCGCCTTCACTGTTCGCTCAAGGCCATGCACGTTCTTCGTGGGCATCAGGCACGTTGTGTCAGGTGTCGAACAGTAGCACGGGGCGCGGCGGGGGTGGTGCTGGCGTGTAAGGGACATTCGCAGGTTATGCCCCGCCCCGCCCCCGCTCAGCCATTTTCGCGCAATATCCCCCCCGCGAGGTAGAGCGAGCCGCAAATCAGGATGCGCGCCTGTGGGTCATCCGCCGCGATTCGCTGCACCGCCTCGAGCGCGCTCTCGGCGGTCTCGGCAGGCAGTCCCACGGCGCGGGCGGCACTTGCCGTCATCTCGGCGGGCAAGGTGTTGGCCTCGCCGGGAATGGACAGCGCGATCAGCCGCTCGGCCTGCGCCGCGAGGGGGGCGAGATAGCCGCCGATATCCTTGGTGTTCAGCATCCCGCAAATCAGGTGCGTGGGCCGCCGCGGCAGGCGCGCCAGATGCCGCCCCAACGCCTGCCCGGCGGCAGGGTTGTGCCCGCCATCGAGCCAGATCTCGGCCTCGGGTGCGGCCTCGACCAGCGGGCCGCGCAAGAGCCGCTGCATCCGCGCAGGCCAGACCGCGCGCGTCACCGCCGCCTCAAGCGCCACATCGCCCGCCCCGAGATGGCGCAGCGCCGAGAGCGCCGCACCGGCATTGTCGATCTGATGCGCGCCGGGCAGGTTTGGCAGCGGCAGATCGCACAGCCCCGCCTCGTCCTGATAAATGAGCCGCCCGCGCTCCTCCCAGACATGCCAGTGCTGGCCCTGCGCAAGGATCGGCGCGCCAAGCCGCGCGGCCCGCGCCTCGATCACCGCCATCGCATCATCCTCCTGCGGGCCGATGACGCAGGGCACACCGCGCTTGATGATACCGGCCTTTTCACCGGCGATCTTTGCCAGCGTGTCGCCCAGATATTGCTCGTGGTCGATGGAGACCGGCGTAATCACCGCCAACGCCGGACGCGCCACCACGTTGGTGGCATCAAGCCGCCCGCCAAGCCCAACCTCGAGCAGGGTATAATCGGCGCGCATCCGCGACATGGCGAGGATCGCGGCGCAGGTGGTGATCTCGAAATAGGTGATGGGCGCGCCGCCATTGGCGGCCTCGCACTCATCGAGAACCGCGCTCAGGTGATCCTCGGAAATCAGCGCGCCCGCGAGGCGTATCCGCTCGTGAAACCGCGCCAGATGGGGCGAGGTATAGGCGTGGCAGGTCTGGCCCGCCGCCTCCAGCCCGGCGCGGATCATCGCCAATGTGCTGCCCTTGCCATTGGTGCCCGCGATATGGATCACCGGCGGCAGGTTGTCCTGCGGGTTGCCCAGCGCATCGAGCAGGCGCCAGACCCGATCAAGCGTGAGGTCGATGATCTTGGGGTGCAGCGCCATCATCCGCGACAGGATGAGGTCCGATCCGGGCGCGGTCATTCGGCGGTCTTGTCTCTCGCCTCGGGGGACGGGGACGGGGCGGGCAGATCGCCCCTCACCGCCGGGGGCAGGCCCATCAGCATGCGCGTGATGGTGATAAGCTCGTCGCGCATCTTGGTGCGCGGCGTCACCCGGTCGAGCATCCCGTGTTCCAGCAGGTATTCGGCGCGCTGAAACCCCTCGGGCAGTTTCTCGCGGATGGTCTGCTCGATCACGCGCGGCCCGGCAAAACAGATGAGCGCGCCCGGCTCGGCGATCTGCACATCGCCCAGCATCGCGTAGGACGCGGTCACGCCGCCGGTGGTGGGATGGGTCAGCACCGCGATATAGGGCAGGTGCGCTTCCTTGAGCATCTGCACCGCCACCGTGGTGCGCGGCATCTGCATGAGCGAGAGAATCCCCTCCTGCATCCGCGCGCCGCCCGCAGCGGAAAAGAGGATCAGCGGGCGCTTGTGCTTTACCGCAGTTTCGGCAGCAGCGATGATCGCATTGCCCACATACATGCCCATGGAGCCCGCCATGAACGAGAAATCCTGCGCCGCGGCCACGATGGGCGTGCGCCCGATCTCGCCGGTGGCGACAAGCATCGCCTCTTTCTCGCCGGTGGCCTTTTGCGCGGCGCGCAGCCGGTCGGGATATTTCTTCTGGTCGCGGAATTGCAGCGGGTCGGGGGTGGGCGCGGGCACCGCCACCTCGGAGAAAACCCCACCATCGAACAGCGCGGCAAAGCGCGCGCGCGGCGTGATCGCCATGTGGTGCCCGCAATTGGTGCAGACATTGAGATTGCCCTTGAGTTCGCGGTGAAACAGCATCGTGCCGCAGTCTTCGCATTTCGTCCACAGGTTCTCGGGCATCTCGCGGCGCGAGAAGATCGAGTTGATGCGCGGGCGCACGTAGTTGGTGATCCAGTTCATCGCGGGGCCGGTCCTGTCGCTGATCTCTTCCCCCACTTAAGCGGGCACCACGCGAAATGCAATCAGCCGCGCAGGGCCAGCCGGATCGCCAGCCACGCACATAGCAGCATCACGATGTCAACCGGCAGGATCGCCGTCATCGCCCCCGCATCATCAAGCGCGAAAGGATAGACATAAAGCGCCAGCCCGTCGAACTGCCCCTTGGGCGCGGCCACGAGAATGGCGCTGAAATTGTTGACGAAATGCAGCGCCGTTGCCGGCCCCAGCGTGCCGAACCGCGCGGTCAGATCCGCCGCCGCAAGCCCGAAGCCGATGGCCCAGAGCATCACCAGCCAGCCGCCTGCGCCATAGGTGGCGCTGTCGAAATGCAACAGGCCAAAGCCAAGCGCGGGCAGGCCCATCCAGACCAGCGGCGAGGAAAAACGCGCGGCAAGCTGGCTTTGCAGATAGCCGCGAAAGGCCACCTCCTCGGCGAAGACCTGGCAAAACAGCCCGACAAGCGCCAGCGGCAACAGTGACAGCCATGTGCCAAGGCCAAGGCCGCGCGCGGGCCGCAGCGTCTCGGGCATCGGCACCAGCGCGACGGCGGCGTATAGCACCACCAGCGCCAGCCCTGCCCGCGCGAAGTGCCGCGCAGCGAGCGGCAGCGGCCCAACGAGGCTCAGGAGGTCGCGCCGGTGCACCACCCTGAGCGCCATCGCCAGCGCCGCGACCAGCAGCGCGAAATTGAAGAGCGTAATCAGCACGCCCGCGGGCGTCGTCGCCGCAGCGATCCCCGGCCTGATCCGCGCCCAACCCTCGGCCCCGAAAATCACCGGCAACAGCCCCGACCACAGCCCCCCCAGCATCACGAACAGCGCCACCGTAAGCGCGACCCCCGCGCCCAGCCGCCCGATCCCCGCCGAAGCGCGGGCCGGGGCAACAAGGATTTCATGGGCGGCGTATCGCATGGCGCGACCGTATCGGCGCGCGCCGGGGTGTGCAATCGGCTTGCCCCGCGCCGCGCGCTGGCCTAGACCGATTGCCAGCATATTCCGGGAGGCCAAAATGACCAGGATCGACAAGTCCAGACTGCCCAGCCGTTACGTGACCGAGGGCCCGGAGCGCGCGCCGCACCGGTCCTATTATTATGCGATGGGCATGACCGAGACCGAGATTCACCAACCGCTGGTGGGCGTCGCGACCTGCTGGAACGAGGCCGCGCCCTGCAATATCGCACTCAGCCGTCAGGCGCAGGCCGTCAAGGGCGGCGTCAAGGAGGCGCATGGCACCCCGCGCGAGTTTACCACCATCACCGTGACCGATGGTATCGCGATGGGGCATGAGGGGATGCGCTCGTCGCTGGCAAGCCGCGAGGCGATTGCCGACTCGGTGGAGCTTACGATGCGCGGGCATTGCTATGACGCGCTGGTGGGGCTGGCGGGGTGCGACAAATCGCTGCCCGGCATGATGATGGCCATGGTGCGCCTCAACGTGCCGTCGGTCTTCATCTATGGCGGCTCGATCCTGCCGGGCCGCGCCCCGCAGATAGAGGAAATCCCCGATGATTTCCGCTCGCGTGATCTGACAGTGCAGGACATGTTCGAGGCCGTCGGCCGCAATCAGAACGGCACGCTGTCGGATGCCGCGCTCGATATGCTCGAGCGCGTGGCCTGCCCCTCTGCCGGGGCCTGCGGCGGGCAGTTTACCGCCAACACGATGGCCTGCGTGAGCGAGGCGATCGGCCTTGCGCTGATGAATTCCTCGGGGATGCCCGCCCCTTATGAAAGCCGCGACCAATATGGCGAGGCGTCGGGGCAGGCGGTCATGCACCTGCTGGAGCGCAACATTCGCGCCCGCGATATCGTCACGCTCAAGAGCTTGCAGAACGCCGCGCGCGTGGTCGCCTGCACTGGCGGCAGCACCAATGCCGGGCTGCATCTTCCGGCGATTGCCCACGAGGCGGGGATTGATTTCTTCCTCGACGATGTCTGCGAGATTTTCCGCGACACGCCCTATTTCGTCGATCTCAAACCCGGCGGGGCCCATGTGGCCAAGGATCTTTATGATGCGGGCGGAATCCCCGTGGTGATGAAGGAATTGCGCAAGGCGGGCCTCATCCACGAGGACTGCATGACCGCAAGCGGCCGCACCCTTGGCGAGGAACTGGACCTGATCGCGCGCGAGGCCGATGGCCGGGTGATCTATCCCATCGACGCGCCGATCACGAAAACCGGCGGCGTGGTCGGGCTCAAGGGCAATCTCGCGCCCGAGGGGGCGATCGTCAAGGTCGCGGGCATCGCGCCCGAGGACCAGGTATTCACCGGCCCGGCGCGCGTTTTCGAGTGCGAGGAAGACGCGTTCGAGGCGGTCAAGGCGCGCGACTATGCCGAGGGTGACGTTATCGTCATCCGCAACGAAGGCCCGGCAGGCGGCCCCGGAATGCGCGAGATGCTGTCGACCACCGCCGCGCTCTCGGGGCAGGGCATGGGCAAGAAGGTGGCGCTGATCACCGATGGGCGGTTCTCGGGCGCGACGCGCGGTTTCTGCGTGGGCCATGTCGGCCCCGAGGCGGCGCATGGCGGGCCAATCGCGCTCTTGCAGACCGGCGACATGATCACCATCGACGCGATCAAGGGCGAATTGTCGGTCGATCTGAGCGATGAGACGCTTGCCCTGCGCCGCGATGCATGGTCCGGCCCGCGCAAGACGATCTATACCGCCGGGGCGCTGTGGAAATACGCGCAGCTCGTGGGGCCGACCTACAAGGGCGCGGTCACCCATCCCGGCGCGCAGGCCGAAACCCATGTCTACATGGATATCTGAGCGCGGCGCGCGGCTCGGGCCTGCCTGCGCCGCGCTTTTGCTTGCCCTGCCCGCCTGTCTGGCACCTGCCACGCCGCAAGCGCCGATGACCGAGGCCGCGCTTGGCAGCGGGGCGGTGGTGCTGCGGGCACCGCGTGGCTATTGCATCGACGCAAACAGCCTGCGCCGCCTGCCCGGTGGCGGCGGGTTCGTGCTGCTTGCCCCCTGCACGCAACTGACCGGCACGCCGGGCGTGAGCGCGGCCCCGGCCCTGATGACCGTCTCGGTCATGCCGCAAAGCCCGGGCACCCCGGCGCCCGACGCCGGGAGCCTTGCCGCCGCCGTGGCACCCGCGCCCGTGCGGGGCGAGGGAGAGGCGGCAGGGCTGGTTTATGCGCAGGTCATGCAGGGCGGCGAGGCGGTGCTGCCCGGCGGCGATCCGCGCCATTGGCGCGGCGCGCGCGTGGTGGCGGGCCAGCTTGCCAGCCTCGCGCTTTATGTGCCCGAGGGAAGCGCCCTGACCGGGCGTGAGGGCCGCCTTTTGCTGGGCGATCTGGCGGCCGGGTTGTCGGCTGCGGCACCGGCCGGAACCGCCCCGGACAAACCGGCGGTCAAGACGGCACAGGCCCCCTCTGACCAAACGCCGCCCCGCGGGTTTCTCGCGCGATTGTTTCCCGTTTCGAATTAATGCTATGCACATATCTGTCGTGGTAACGTCGTGGCATCCGCGCACTGCGCGACAGGATGTCGAGACGGGTTTTCAAAGGTGCGCCCCGCATGAAACTGCTTGATACGGTCCTGCATCGCCGCATGATGCGCTTCTGGCGCAAGACGGCGCGCACCGCCCCGGCAATGTCGCTCGACGAATTGCGCCGCATCCGCGCAAGGGGCGCGCGCCTGTCGCATTTCCTGCAAGAGGCGCTGGCCGTGGCCGATCATCGCCTCTCCCTGCCCGTGGTCGGCTCGTCGGCGTTTCCGCGCCCCCACGGCACCGATTGGGCCTGGCGCCCCGAGGTCTGGCGCCTGCCGCTGCCCGCGCTCGGCATGGCCTCGGTGCAATCCGGATCCATGCTGGGGCGCGAGATGACAATGTTTCACGATTGCGCCCATTCCGAGTTGTCGCTGCGGCAGGTGCGCAACACCCGCAAGGCCGATCTTGCGCCCTACGGGCTGCGGATGGATGCGTTTGCCTTTGACGGCTCGTTCCTGTCGCTGGTGATCGACCTGCCGCAAGAGGCCACCGAAGGGCTGGCCAAGCGCCATATCGTGCGCCTCGACACCATCATCGAGATGGAAAGGCCGCTGGAAATCTTTGCCCGGCTCAATATCCGCCACGGCCCCAATACCGAACAGATCGTCCGTGAATTGCCGCCCTCGAAAGTAGAGACAACGGTCGAATTCGACCTTGCCTATTCCAACCTCAACGAAAAGCGGATCGAGCGCGCCTGGATCGACCTGATCTTTGAAAACCCGGCGATGAGCCAGGTGACGCTGCGCGATGTCACCTTCAGCCGCCGCCCCCGCGCGGCGCTCTAGCAAAGGACAGCGATCATGAGCGACTGGACATTGACCAAGACCCGACTGTTCGAGGGCGTCTGGGAGGGCGTGCTGAAACGGGCAGAGCCGGGGGGCGCGCCCCCCGAGATCGAGGTGACTCACCTGCAACAGCCGCTCGACGGGGTCGAGATCATCGCCCGCCCCGATGGCGGGGAATGGGCGTTGCGCGTGCCGGTGCCCGCCGACCGGATCGCCGACGGGGTGCAGACCTTCGTGATCCGCGAGTGCCGCAGCGGCGAGATTCTCGACAGTTTTGCGCTGGTGGCGGGCGATGCGCTGGCCCATGACCTGCGCGCCGAGATCGTGCTCTTGCGCGAGGAGCTGGACCTGTTGAAGCGCGCCTTCCGGCGGCATTGCCTGGAGACTGCCGCTGACGGGGGGTAGGCAAGTGGGATAGGACCTGCCCTGCCGGGACGCGGCGCGGGCAGCGCGGTGGAGGGGCGTGTTGCCGACAGTCGCCCCCTGCCCCCCCCCCCCNNGCCAGCCGATATCGCGGCGGCAAAACCCCTCGGGCCAGTCGATCCGGTCCACCAGCCCATAGGCGCGCGCGGCGGCCTCTTGCAGGGTTGCGCCGCGCGCCGTCGCCGCGAGCACGCGGCCGCCATTGGCGACAAACCGCCCGTCTCGCCGCGCCGTTCCCGCGTGGAACACCTGATGAAAGCTGTCCTCGGGGCAGGTCTCCAGCCCCGCGATGACGCTGCCCTTGGCATACTCCCCCGGATAGCCCCGCGCGGCGAGCACCACCGTCATGGCGTGATCCTCGGCCCAGTTCACCGTGCAACCCGCCAGCCGCCCCTCGGCTGTGGCCTGCATCAGGTCGAGCGCCTGCCCGCCAAGCCGCATCATCAGCGCCTGGCATTCGGGATCGCCGAAACGCACGTTGAATTCCACAAGCCGGGGCGCGCCCGCCTCGATCATCAGCCCGACAAAAAGCACGCCCGAAAACGGCGTGCCGCGCCGCACCATTTCCGCCAGAACCGGGCGCACGATCTCGTCCAGCGCGCGCTGCGTGACCGCCTCGGTCATCACCGGCGCGGGCGAATAGGCCCCCATGCCGCCCGTGTTGGGGCCGGTATCGCCCTCGCCCACGCGCTTGTGGTCCTGCGCGGTGCCGATGGGCAGCGCCACCTCGCCATCGCAGAGCACAAAGAAACTGGCCTCCTCGCCGGTCAGGAACTCCTCAATCACCACCTCCGCGCCCGCCGCGCCAAAGGCCCCGCCGAACATGTCGTCAATCGCGTCCAGCGCCTGCTCTTCGGTCTCGGCCACGATCACGCCCTTGCCTGCGGCCAGCCCGTCGGCCTTGACCACGATGGGGGCACCCTTGGCGCGCACATGCTCGCGCGCGGCCTGCGCCTCGGTGAAATGGCCATAGCTGGCGGTCGGCGCGCCCGCCGCGTCGCAGATTGCCTTGGTAAAGCTCTTGGAGGATTCGAGCCGCGCCGCCGCCTGGCTGGGGCCGAAAACCGCGATCCCCGCCTCGCGCAGCCGGTCGGCCACGCCCGCGGCAAGCGGCACCTCGGGGCCGATGATGACGAAATCAATCGCCTCGGCCTCGCAGAACCCCGCCACCGCGCCGCCGTCGAGAATGTCGAGCGTGGCGCAATCGGCGATCTGCGCGATCCCGGCATTTCCGGGTGCCACGATCAGCCGGTCGCATTTGGGGTTTTGCAGCACCGCCCAGGCGAGGCTGTGCTCGCGCCCGCCACCGCCCAGAATGAGGATATTCATCGCCCGCACCTCCTTGGCCTCGCGTGGCCTGCGTTCTAGGGTGGCGCGCAGGCGGACACAAGTCACGGAACGGGGCGATGGCAATTTCCGATCTCATCGACGATGACGGGCCGGGCGGGAACGCACCGGAATTCTCGGTCTCGGAAATCTCGGGCGCGGTCAAGCGGGTGATCGAGGGCGAGTTCTCGCATGTCCGGGTGCGCGGCGAATTGGGGCGCATCTCGCGGCCGCGCTCGGGGCATATTTATCTCGATCTCAAGGATGACCGCTCGGTTCTGGCGGGCGTGATCTGGAAAGGCGTGGCGACGCAGCTCAAGGTGCAGCCCGAGGAGGGGATGGAGGTGGTGGCCACCGGACGGATCACCACCTTCGGCGGGCAATCGCGCTATCAGATGGTGATCGAGGATCTGGTTCCGGCGGGGGCGGGCGCGCTCATGGCGATGCTGGAGCGGCGCAAGGCGGCGCTGGCCGCCGAGGGGCTGTTCGATCCCGCGCGCAAGCGCCCCCTGCCCTATCTGCCGGATGTGATCGGCGTTGTCACCTCGCCCTCGGGGGCGGTGATCCGCGACATCCTGCACCGGCTGCGCGAGCGGTTCCCGCGCAAGGTGCTGATCTGGCCCGTTGCCGTGCAGGGCGAGCGCTGCGCGCCGGAGGTGGCCCGCGCGATCCGCGGCTTCAACGCGCTCTCGCCCGGCGGGGCTTTGCCGCGTCCCGATCTGCTGATCGTGGCGCGCGGCGGCGGCTCGGTCGAGGATCTGTGGGGCTTCAACGAGGAAATCGTGGTGCGCGCGGCAGCCGGGAGCGCGATCCCGCTGATCTCGGCGGTGGGGCATGAGACCGACACCACGCTGATTGATTTTGCGTCGGACAAGCGCGCGCCGACGCCCACGGCAGCGGCGGAACTGGCGGTGCCGGTGCGGCGCGACCTTTTGGCCTGGGTTGAGGGCATGGGCGCGCGGCTTGTCCATGCACAGGGGCAGGCCGTCGGGCTGCGCGAGCAGCGATTGCGCGATCTGGCGCGCGCGCTGCCGCGTCCCGAGACGCTGATCGAGGGCGCACGCCAGCGGCTCGACACCTGGGCAGAGCGGCTGCCCGCCGCGCTCATCCGCTCGGTGCAGATGCGCCGGGTGCGCCTGTCCGACAGCGCGGGGGCCCTGCGGCCTGCGCTCTTGCGCCGTGCGGTGGAGGGCGACCGCCGCCGCCTGACGGCCACGGCGGCGCGGCTCAATGTCCACGCGCTCGGGCGCGATATCGCCCAAAAGGGGCGCGATCTCGACCGGCTGTCGCAGCGATTTTCAGAGGCGGCGCGCCGCGATCTGGCGGCGCGCCGCGACCGGCTCGCGGCGCTCGACCGGCTGCGCGAAACGCTGGGATACAGGGCCACGCTGGCGCGCGGCTATGCGGTGGTGCGCGGCGATGGCGATCTGGTGACAACGCGGGCGGCAGCGGCGGCGGCCTCGGCGCTGGAGATCGAATTTGCCGATGGCACGCTTGCGGTGAGTGCCCCCGCCGCGCGCAAGACGGCCCGGCCCAAGGGGCCGCCCGACGACCAGGGCAGCCTGTTCTAGGGGAAAGACGATTGAATGCAGAGCCGCGCAAGGGGGCTTTGCCTCAAATGACAGCTTCAAGCCCCAAACGCCCCCCGCGCAGCTTATATCACGCGATATCCGGCGGCGTCGCCTCACGGGCAAGCTCTGGCACAATCTCGTCAAGGGCTACGGTGCGCGTCGCCTTCTCGCCAAGGCGGCGCAGCGACACGGAGCGCTCTTCGATCTCGCGCATCCCGCAGGCAAGGATCACCGGAACCTTGCCCAATGAGTGTTCGCGCACCTTGTAATTGATCTTCTCGTTGCGGGTATCGGCCTCGGCGCGCACGCCGCGCGCGCGCAACATCTCCACCACCTCGCGGACGTAATCATCCGCATCGGACACGATCGAGGCCACCACCACCTGACGGGGGCTGAGCCAGAACGGCAGCCGCCCGGCATGTTCCTCGATCAATATGCCGATGAATCGCTCGAAACTGCCCAGACAGGCGCGGTGCAGCATCACGGGGCGGTGTTTGGCACCGTCCTGCCCGATATAGCTGGCATCGAGCCGCTCGGGCAGCACGAAATCCACCTGATGCGTGCCGCATTGCCACTTGCGGCCGATGGCGTCGGTCAGGGTGAATTCCAGTTTCGGGCCATAGAACGCCCCCTCGCCGGGATTGACCTTCGGCTCGATGCCCGCCGCCCGGGTGGCGGACAAAAGCGCCGCCTCGGCGCGGTCCCAGACCTCGTCACTGCCCGCGCGCACGTCGGGGCGGGTGGAAAACAGCACCTCGAATTCCGGGAACCCCAGATCGCGGTAGATGTTCGAGAGAAACGCGATGAAGCGCGCCGTCTCCTCCTCGATCTGCGCCTCGGTGCAGAAGATATGCGCGTCATCCTGCACGAAACCGCGCACCCGCATGATGCCATGCAGCGCGCCCGAGGGCTCATAGCGGTTGCACGATCCGAATTCGGCCATGCGCAAGGGCAGATCGCGATAGCTCTTCAGCCCCTGATTGAAAATCTGCACATGGCAGGGGCAGTTCATCGGCTTGAGCGCATTCACCGCCTTTTCGCGGGCGTGCTCCTCGTCCACCTCGACGATGAACATGTTGTCCTGATATTTCTCCCAGTGGCCCGAGGCCTCCCACAGCTTGCGGTCCACCACCTGCGGCGTGTTCACCTCGACATAGCCACCGCGCACCTGCTGGCGGCGCATGTAATCCTGAAGCGTGGTGTAGATGGTCCAGCCGTTGGGGTGCCAGAAGACCTGACCGGGGGCCTCTTCCTGCATGTGGAACAGGTCCATCTCGCGGCCAAGGCGGCGATGGTCGCGGCGTTCGGCCTCCTCCAGGAAATTGAGGTAGTCCTTGAGCGCCTCACGGCTCTGGAAGGCGACACCGTAGATGCGTTGCAGCATCTGGCGGCTCGAGTCGCCGCGCCAATAGGCCCCGGCAACCTTGGTCAGCCTGAAGGCATCGCCGGGCACTTGGCCGGTATTTTGCAGATGCGGGCCACGGCACAGGTCTTGCCACTCTCCGTGCCAATACATGCGCAGCGGCTCGTCGCCGGGAATCGCCTCGATCAGCTCGATCTTGTAGGGCTCATTGGTGTCGCGGTAATGGGCGATGGCGCGGGGGCGGTCCCAGATCTCGGTGCGCACCGGATCGCGGGCGTTGATGATCTCGCGCATCCGCGCCTCGATGCGGCCAAGGTCTTCGGGGGTGAAGGGCTCTGCCCGGTCGAAATCGTAATACCAGCCATTGGCGATCACCGGGCCGATGGTGACCTTCACATCGGGCCATATCTCCTGCACCGCGCGGGCCATGATATGCGCCAGATCATGGCGGATGAGTTCAAGCGCGGGTGCCTCGTCCTTCATCGTGTTGATGCTTATCGCGGCATCGCGGGTGATCGGCCATTGCAGATCCCAGTGCTGGCCATCCACCTGCGCCGAAATGGCCTTTTTTGCCAGCGACGTGGCGATGCTTGCCGCGACCTCGGCAGGGGTGACGCCCGCGCCATAGCTGCGCTGTGTGCCATCGGGAAATGTCAGGGAAATATCGGCCATATGGCTGGATCCTCGTCGGTTTGGCGCCCACGGAACGCCCGATTGCGGGTATGTGCCCGCGTCATGCCCGCTCGGGGCGCAGAGGTCAAGGGGCATGGATATAGCGGCGCGACACAATCGTGCACCGCACCTGCACAGGGCCGGATCTGTCCAGGTGCGGGCGAAAACCGGTTTGCGCGGGGCGCAGGGCCGGTGCATGATCCCCGACGCAAGGCGAGGGAGGATGCGATGGCGAAACCATCATGGATCGAGACCGGGGCGGGCCGCCGCCTCGCCTATCACCGGCTGACCGGAAAGGGGCCGGGAATCATCTTTTTCGGCGGGTTGAAATCCGACATGGAGGGCACCAAGGCGCTCTGGCTCGAAGACCGGGCGCGGGCGCTGGGCCGCGCGTTCCTGCGGTTCGACTATTCCGGCCACGGGCAATCCTCGGGCGCGTTCACCGATGGCTGTATCGGTGATTGGGCGGCGGATGCGCGCGCGGTGCTCGACGCGCTGACCGAGGGGCCGCAGATCCTGGTCGGCTCGTCGATGGGCGGCTGGATCGCGCTCTTGCTGGCGCGGGCTTGGCCCGAGCGGGTGGCGGGCATGGTGACCATCGCCGCCGCCCCCGATTTTACCGAGGATTCGATATGGGCCGGATTCGATGCCGCGACGCGGGCACGGATGATGGAAGAGGGGCAGATCGCCCTGCCCTCGGACTATGGCGAGCCCTATATCATCACCCGCCGCCTGATCGAGGACGGGCGCGATCACCTCGTGTTGCGCGCACCGCTCGATTTGCCGTTTCCGGTTCGATTTCTGCAAGGCACCGCCGATAAGGATGTGGATAAATCCGTATCCTTGCGGCTTCTGGACCATGCCACCGGTCCGGATATGCGGCTCACACTGGTGCGCGGGGCCGATCACCGCTTCTCTGATCCCGACTGTCTTGCGCTGATCGGTGCCGCACTCGACGAGGTGAGCGCGCGGAGCCTGACGGCTTAGCGCTTGCACGCGCGGCGGTGGCAATGTCATGGTCGGCATCGGGGCGGTGGCGAAGATTGGGGCGCGGGGAAGAAACCCGGCAGAGAGGATGTGAGCAATGAGCATTGATCCAGTTGTGTTTGTTCCCGGCATGATGTGCGATGCGCGGCTGTTTGCGCCGCAAATCGCCGATCTGAGCCGCGATCGCGTGGTGAGCGTCGCGCCGATCACGCGCGGCGACCGGATCGAGGAAATCGCCTCGGGCCTGCTCGACCATCTGCCGCGCCGGTTTGCGCTGGCGGGGCTGTCGATGGGGGGCATCGTGGCGATGGAAATCCTGCGCCGCGCGCCGGACCGGGTGACGCGCATCGCCTTGATGGACACCAATTCGCTCGCCGAGACGCCGCAATCCGCGGCCGGATACGAGCCGGTGGTGGCCAAGCTGCGCGCCGGGATGGTGGCCGAGGCGGTGGACATGATGCTGGGCCGCGACGTTCTGGCACCGGGGCCGCAACGCGCAGAGATCCTCGCACAGGTGGTGGCGATGGCCGAGGGGCTTGGCCCTGATGTGCTGGTGCGGCAGGTGCGCGCGTTGCAGCGGCGGCGCGATTACCAGGCGGTGCTGCGCCGCTGCCAGGTGCCGGCGCTGGTGCTGTGCGGCGCGGTCGATGGCCTGACGCCGCCAAAGCGGCACGACTTCATGGCCGGGCTGATCCCTGCCGCCCGGCTGTGCGTGATCGAGGGGGCGGGGCATCTGCCGGTGCTGGAACGCCCCGAGGAGACGACGGCGGCGCTGCGCGACTGGCTGACGCAACCCCTGCTGCTGCACGGCCGCACGGAGGACTGAGACCGGGGCTGCGCCTTTGGGGCATCATGGGGTGGGTGTCTGGCGGGGTCATGCGCCCTGGGTAACGTGGCCTGATGCGGTGGGGTGGGGTAAGTGTGGTGTATGGGCTGGAGGGGACGGTGAAGTGTAGCACCAATGCGCGGAATAAAGGCGTGCTTGCACGCCGCCGCGC
>DISF01000097.1:0-9452 GCA_002421985.1 Roseovarius sp. UBA6217
AATCCCGAATGTCCACAGACCCTAGCCCAGCCTGAACCCTTTGTATCGAATCGGTCATGGTGGCACCTATCGGTTTTTCGTTCACCATGGAAACTGACGGGGAAATTGGCACTCGGTTTGTTTCAAATGCGGATACATTTAGGCAATATGGTCGGAAACATCACATTGGCGCGGTCCGCGAAACAACATGCACGTATAAGAAAAGACATCCCGGTGACGGGATGCCTTAGGGTTGCAAATCGGGCGAAATCTGGCCCGCCTGTGTCTTAGCAGCTGTAATACATCAGGAATTCGACCGGGTGCGGCGTGTGCTCGTAAAGCTCGAGTTCTTCCATCTTGAGGGCGATATAGCCGTCGATCTGATCGCGGGTGAACACGTCGCCTGCCAGCAGGAATTCGTGATCGGCGCGCAGCGCGTCGAGCGCCTCGCGCAGGCTGCCGCAGACGGTGGGGATGCCCTCCAGCTCCTCGGCGGGCAGGTCATACAGGTTCTTGTCCATCGCTTCGCCCGGATCGATGCGCGACTTGATCCCGTCAAGCCCGGCCATCAAGAGCGCGGCAAAGCACAGGTAGGGGTTTGCCGAGGGGTCGGGAAAACGCGCCTCGACGCGCTTGGCCTTGGGGCTTTCGGTCCACGGAATGCGGATGCAGCCTGAACGGTTGCGCGCCGAATAGGCCCGCAGCACGGGGGCCTCGAAACCGGGGATCAGCCGCTTGTAGCTGTTGGTCGAGGGGTTGGTAAAGGCGTTGAGCGTCTTGGCGTGCTTGAGGATGCCACCGATGAACCACAGCGCCTCCTGGCTCAGATCGGCATATTTGTCGCCGGCGAAAAGCGGCTTGCCGTCCTTCCAGATCGACATGTTGACATGCATCCCCGTGCCGTTGTCGCCATAGATCGGCTTGGGCATGAAGGTGGCCGTCTTGCCATAGGCCTGCGCGACGTTGTGGATGACATATTTGTATTTCTGCATCTCGTCGGCCTGCTTGGTCAGCGTGCCGAAGATAAGGCCCAACTCGTGCTGGCACGAGGCCACCTCGTGGTGGTGCTTGTCCACCTTCATGCCGAGACGCTTCATCGTCGAGAGCATTTCCGAGCGGATATCCTGCCCGTCGTCGATCGGGTTGACGGGGAAATAGCCGCCCTTGATGCCGGGACGGTGGCCGGTATTGCCCATCTCGTATTCGGTGTCGGTGTTCCACGACGCGTCGATGGCATCGACCTCGTAGGAGACCTTGTTGATCTTGTTGGAGACGCGGACATCGTCAAAGATGAAGAATTCCGCCTCCGGCCCAAAGAAGGCCGTATCGCCGATCCCGCTCGCGATCAGGTAGGCCTCGGCCTTTTGCGCGGTGCCGCGCGGATCGCGGTTATAGGGCTCGCCGGTATCGGGCTCGACCACCGTGCAATGCACGCAAAGCGTCTTTTCGGCGTAGAACGGATCGACATAGGCGCTTTCGGTATCGGGCATCAGCTTCATGTCGCTGGCCTCGATGCTCTTCCATCCGGCGATGGAGGAGCCGTCGAACATGAATCCCTCTTCGATGAAATCCTCGTCGACCAGATCGGCAATCACGGTCACGTGCTGAAGCTTGCCGCGCGTGTCGGTGAAACGGATATCGACATATTCGATATCCTCGTCCTTGATCTGCTTGAGAAGCGCGTCAGTGCTCATGCGCTTGTCCCTTTCGTTATGTGGAGTGTTGATGGGTTGTTCGGTGTGTCAGAGCGCATCCGGCCCGGTCTCGCCGGTGCGGATGCGGATCGCCTGTTCGACGGAGCTGACAAAAATCTTGCCGTCGCCGATCTTGTCGGTGCGCGCTGCGTCCACGATGGCCTCGATCGCGCCATCGACCTGATCGTCATCAACGACCACGTCGATCTTGATCTTGGGCAGGAAGTCCACGACATATTCGGCCCCGCGGTAGAGTTCGGTATGGCCCTTCTGGCGGCCGAACCCCTTGACCTCGATCACCGAAAGCCCTTGAATGCCTGCCTCCTGCAAGGCCTCTTTGACCTCGTCGAGTTTGAAGGGCTTGATGATCGCCTCGATCTTTTTCATGGGGTCTTGCCTCCTCCGCTGTCGTTTCGCATCGTGCAGACCACTTCTCGCGGCCATGCTCAATCGGTTAGGGGCGGGAATAGGGGGGCAGAGGGGGGCGAAAATCGCCTTTGCCCTAAAAATAGGCAAACTGCACTTGAAACAGGCATAATCGAATCGCGAGGATCACCCCCATGACCGGATTGCCAACAGCCGCCCGGATGCGCGCCATCGAGCAGGCGGCCATCGAGTCGGGGCAGGTGACGGGACGCGAATTGATGGAGCGCGCCGGGTGCGGCGTGGTCGCGGCGATGTTCGATGAGTGGCCGGCACTCGCGCGCGCGCCGCAGCGCGCGGTGGTGCTGTGCGGGCCGGGCAACAATGGCGGTGACGGGTTCGTGGTGGCGCGATTGCTGGCAGAGCGGGGCTGGACGGTTGCGGCGTTCCTTTTCGGCGAAGCCGACAGGTTGCCCCCCGATGCGCGGGCGAATTTCGAGCGCTGGCAGATGATCGGCACAACCCGCCCCCTCGCCGAGGCGCAAGGGGCGGCAGGGGGCGGGCTGGTGGTCGATGCGCTCTTTGGCACCGGGCTGGCGCGGCCGCTTGAGGGGGTGCTGCGCGAGACCGTGGCGCGGCGCGCGGCGCGTTGCGTGGCGATCGACATCCCGTCGGGGATCTGTGCCGATAGCGGGCGGGTGCTGGGCGCGGCGATGCGCGCCGATCTGACGGTGAGTTTTCACAGCGCCAAGCCGGGGCATTACCTCGCTGATGGCCCCGAGCATTGCGGGGCGTTGCGTGTGGCGGATATCGGCCTGCCGCCGGGTGCGCCAGAGGCGATCACGCTCTGCCCCGCGCCGGGCACCGCAACGCTTGCCAAGCGGGCGGGCGGGCATAAATATGGCCACGGCCATGCGCTGATCCTGTCAGGCGGGGCAGGGCGCACGGGCGCGGCCCGGCTGGCCGCGCGGGCCGCGCTCAGGATCGGGGCGGGGGTGGTCACGCTGGGTGTGCCGGGGGCAGCTCAGCAAGAGGTGGCCTGCCAGATCGCCGCGCTGATGCTGCGGCGGATCGAGGACGGCGTGGGGCTGGCAGAGATGCTGGCCGATCCGCGCATCACCGCGCTGTGCCTTGGCCCCGGATTGGGCCTTGCGCGGGCGCGCGATCTGGTGCCGGTGGCCTGCGGCGGGGTGGTGCCCCGCGCCACCGTTCTGGATGCCGATGCGCTGACGGCGTTCGAGGATGAGCCCGGCGCGCTGTTTGCGATGCTGCACGGGGATTGCGTGCTCACGCCCCACCTGGGCGAGTTCGCGCGCCTGTTCCCGGACCTTGCGGCAAAGCTGACCCTGCCTGCCACCAAAGGCCCCGCCTATTCGAAGGCGGACGCGGCGCGCGAGGCGGCGCGGCGGGCGGGCTGCGTGGTTCTTTTGAAAGGCCCTGATACGGTGATCGCCGCCCCGGATGGGCGGTGCAGCATTCATGCGGCGCAGTATGATCGCGCCGCCCCGTGGCTGGCCACCGCCGGATCGGGCGATGTGCTGGCGGGGATCCTCACCGGGCTGATGGCGCGCGCGATACCCCCGGTGCAGGCCGCCGAGGCCGCCGCCTGGCTTCATGTCGAGGCCGCGCGCGCCTTTGGCCCCGGCCTCATCGCCGAGGATCTGCCCGACACCCTGCCGCAGGTGTTGCGCGCGCTTTGAGGCAAGACGGGGGCGCGGCTGGCTTCTGCCGTGCCCGCCCGCGCGCGCGCGTTTTACGTCCGCCGCCGCCGCGTGCGCCGGGCCGGGGCGGTATCGTCGCCGGTGCCGTCGCCCGCCGAGGAGAAGGGGCCGAGCGCGGCGGTGATCTGCTCCAGCGTCGGGCGCGGGCCGGGGCCGCGCTCTTCCAGCGCGGCGCGCATCTTCGAGAGGTGTTCGGGCATGGTGCCGCAGCAGCCGCCGATGATCCGCGCGCCCGCATCGCGCGCCAGCACCGCGTAATCCGCCATCAATTCGGGCGTGCCGTCGTAATGGATGTGGCCATCGTGGTATTTCGGGATGCCGGCATTGCCCTTGGCGATCACCGGCCGTTCCGACCCCTGGGCGGCAAAGCCCAGCACCGTGCGCAACAGGTCCGACGCGCCGGTGCCGCAATTGGCCCCGTAAGCCAACGGCGGGTTGGGCAGTTTCTCCACCAGTTTCGCCAAGTCCTCGGAGGTGACACCCATCATCGTGCGCCCGGCGGTGTCAAAGCTCATGGTGCCGCACCAGGGCATTCCGGCCAGGCCGAACGCCTCGGCGGCGGCCTTGTATTCCTCGGGGGCCGAGATGGTCTCGAGCCAGAGCACATCGGCCCCGCCCTCCTTGAGCCCCTCGGCCTGCTCGTGGAATATCTCCACCGCCAATTCATGGGTGAGCGCGCCCATCGGTGCCATGATCTCGCCTGTCGGCCCGACAGAGCCCGCCACCACCAGCGCGCGATCGCAGCGGTCGGCCACCTCGCGCCCGATCTCGGCGGCGATGCGCGACAATTCGCGTGCGCGCCGCTGCGCGCCGTGCAGCTTGAGCCGCGCGGCATTGCCGCCAAAGGAATTGGTCAGGAACAGGTCGCTGCCCGCGTCCACCGCGCCTTGATACAGGGCGCGGATACGGTCGGGGTGCTGCTCGTTCCAGAATTCGGGCGCATCGCCCGATTGCAGCCCCATGTTGAACAGGTTGGTGCCGGTGGCCCCGTCCGCGAGAATCCAGTCGCGCGTGGCGAGCATCTTGGTAAGGGCGTCGGTCATCTGCGGGTTTCCCATAAATGGAGGCGCAGGCTTGTCCCAGCCCGCGCCCGAAGGCAAATCAGAAATCTTCATCAAGAAGGTGAGGCGCGTTTGAAAATGCGCGCGCCGTCAAACTTCCTTGACGAGCTGATCCTTGGCGACCTTGAGCAATTCATCCATCTTGGCGCGGATCGTCGCGGCATCGGCAATATCGCCGAGATCGCCCGCCACCTTGCGCACCACGTCCTCGTGGCCGGCTTCCTCGAAATCGGCCTTGACGACCTCGAGCGCGTAGGCGTTGGCATCCTCGCCGGTCTTGCCCAGCAATTCTGCGGCCCAAAGCCCCAGCAGCTTGTTGCGCCGCGCCACGGCGCGGAACTTCATTTCCTCGTCATGAGCGAACTTGTTCTCGAAAGCGCTTTCGCGGTCGTCGAAGGTGGTCATCGGGCCGGTTCCCTTGCACTGATTGCTGTCAGACCCGATATGCCCTCTGCGCCCCGCAAGGGCAAGAGCCTGAGCCGGGATGCGAGACCTTGCGACGGCGCGGGGCTTGCACTATGAGAGCCAAAGCGGCGCGGCCCCCCCGCGCCCCAGCCCAGCGTTGGAGATTGCATGGCACGGCGCAAGAAAATCTACGAAGGCAAGGCCAAGATCCTCTATGAAGGCCCCGAGCCGGATACCATCATCCAGTATTTCAAGGATGACGCCACCGCGTTCAACGCCGAGAAGAAGGCGGTGATCGAGGGAAAGGGCGTGCTCAACAACATGCTCTCGGAATATTTCATGACCGGGCTGAATGCCGTGGGTGTGCCCACGCATTTCATCCGCCGCCTCAACATGCGCGAACAGCTTGTGCGCGCCTGCGAGATCATCCCGCTGGAGGTGATCGTGCGCAACTATGCCGCCGGTTCCATGGCCAAGCGCCTCGGGATGGAGGAAGGCACGCAACTGCCGCGCCCGATCGTGGAATATTGCCTCAAGGACGACAAGCTTGGCGATCCGCTGGTGACCGAGGAACATATCGCCGCCTTCGGCTGGGCCACGCAGCAGGACATGGACGATATCCTGAGCCTTGCGCTGCGCGTCAACGATTTCATGTCGGGCGTGATGTATGGCGTCGGCATCAAGCTGGTGGATTTCAAGATCGAGGTGGGCCGCGTCTATGACGGCGATTTCCAGCGCCTGATCGTGGCCGATGAAATCAGCCCTGATTCGTGCCGCCTGTGGGATATCAAGACCGGGCAGAAACTCGACAAGGACGTGTTCCGCCGCGATCTGGGTTCCCTCACCGATGCCTATACCGAGGTGGCCAACCGTCTTGGCGTCATGCCCAAGGGGGCCACGCCGATGGCGCGCCCGACGCTTATCAACTGAAAGGATCGCCGATGAAGGCCCGGGTTCATGTGATGCTCAAGACCGGCGTTCTCGACCCGCAGGGCGAGGCGGTGCGCCACGCGCTGGGATCGCTCGGATTTTCGGGCATCGAGAGCGTGCGGCAGGGCAAGGTGATCGAGCTGGACCTCGCCGAGACCGAGGCCGACAAGGCGCGCGCGACGGTGACCGAGATGTGCGAGAAGCTGCTCGCCAATACCGTGATCGAAAGCTACTCGGTGGAGCTGGTCTGAGCGGCGGCGCGCAAGTGCGCCGTGATTGCGCGCGGGCGACAGGGGGCGAGTGGCGGCACCGGGTTGGCCCGCCGCCGCCTTTTCCCTAACCAGCGAGATGCCCCGTCGCGGCGATGAAATCGGCAAGGCAGGCGGCATAATCGGCGGGGCTGTCGATGGGGGGCACATGGCCGGTGCCGCGCAGCAGGCGAAATTGCGATCCGGGGATCAGGTTGATGGTTTCGCGCACCAGATCGGGCGGGGTGGAGCCGTCCTCGGCCCCGGCAATGCCGAGCGTGGGCAGGCGTAGCCCAGAGGTGGTTGTGTAGAAATCGGTGCCCGCGATGGCCGCCGCGCAACCGGCATAGCCCTCGGGGTCGTGTTTGCACAGATGCTCATACCACGGCAGGTGGTGGCCGGCCCTGACCCAGGCGCGCGGGAACCAGCGGTCGCAGGAGGCGCGGGCAAGCTCTGCCATCCCGCCGGGGCGGCGCGCGGTGGCGATGCGCTCGGCCCAGATCTCGGGCGTGGCGATCTTGGCCCCGGTATTCGACAGCACCAGCGCGCGCACCAGATCGGGCCGTTTCACCGCCAGCCCCTGCGCCACCATGCCGCCGATGGAGAGGCCCACGAACATGGCATCGCGCAGGCGCAAATGATCCAGAAGCCGCTCGGCATCGCGGATGAGCGCACCCATCGTATAGGGCGCGGGCGGGGTCGAGGATTGCCCGTGCCCGCGCGCGTCATAGCGGATGATGCGCAAGCCCGGCGGCAGCAGCGGCACGACGCGATCCCACAAGAGAGCCCCTGTGCCAAGCGCATGGGCCAGAACCAGCGGCGCGCCGTCGGGCGTGCCCTCGTCTAGGTAATGCAGCGTGATGTCGTCGAATGTCGCGAAGGGCATGGGGCTAGTCCAGCAGGCCAAGCGCGTCGCGAAAGGTCGCGGCATCGACATTGCCGCCCGAGATGGTGGCGATCACCGCCTCGCCTTCGATCTCTGACCCGTGAAAGAGGGCGGCGGCGAGCGCCACCGCGCCGCCCGGCTCTGCCACCAGCTTGAGCCGCTGAAAGGCGTGGGCCATGGCGCGCAGGGCCTCTTCCTCGGTCACGACAAGGCCGGGGCCGCAAAGCCGGGCCATGATCGGGAATGTCAGGTTGCCCGGCTGCGGCGTGATGATCGCGTCGCAAAGGCTTCCCGAGAGGCGGGTGTTGCGTTCAATGCAACCGCTGGCCAGCGAGCGGGCGGTATCGTCAAACCCCTCCGGCTCTACCGGGCGGGCGCGCAGGCCCTTTGCCTCGGCCTCGAGCGCGAGGGCAATGCCCGAGGTGAGCCCGCCACCGCCGCAGCAGACCAGCACATCGGCGGTCTCGATCCCGAGGGCGCGGGCATCCTCGGCGATCTCCAGCCCCACCGTGCCCTGGCCCGCGATCACCTGCGGCTCATCAAAAGGCTTGATGAGCGTGAGGCCGCGCTCGCCCGAGAGGGCCGCGCCGATCGCGTCGCGATCCTCATGCGCGCGGTCATAAAGCACCACCTCGGCCCCCAGGGCGCGGGTGTTGGCGATCTTGAGGCGCGGCGCGTCAGACGGCATGATGATGACGCAAGGCACGTCGAATTGCTGCGCGGCCAGCGCCACGCCCTGCGCATGGTTGCCGCTGGAAAAGGCGATGACGCCGCGCGCGCGCGTGTCGGGGTCGAGCGCCGACACCGCCGAACGCCCGCCGCGATACTTGAAGCTGCCGGTATGTTGCAGGCATTCGGGTTTGACATAGACGCGCCGCCCGGCGATCTCGTCGAGGAAGGGCGAGGACAAAAGCGGTGTGCGCCGGGCGTGACCCTGAAGGCGGGCAGCGGCGGCGCGGATCATGGTGATATCGGTCATTCGGTTTGGTCCAGCAGAGCGTGGATGGCGGCAAGCGCCTCCGGCTCGTCGAGAAAGGGCACATGGCCCCGGTCGGGCACGGTGGCGGTGATGAGGCCGGGGTGGCGGGCCTGCATTTTGCGGAGGGTTTCGGGCGAGAGCAGGTCGGAATTGGCCCCGCGAATGGCGGCCAGAGGCACCTCGCGCAGCGCGTCGAACATCTGCCAGAGGTCCGGGGCCTCGCCCGCGCCCGCCTGACCGATGAGCGCATCGCGCAAGCGCGCGTCATAGCGCAGCGCCAGCCCGCCGCCGGGGGTTTCGGCAAACATAGCCTCGGCCTGCGCGCGCCAACGCGCCAGCGGCACGCCGGGAAAGCCCGTGGCGTGGATATGGGCGAGGGCGCTGGCGGCCGTGTCGAGATCGGGCAGGTCGGGCGCGCGGCCCACGTAATCCATGATCCGCTCCAGCCCCTCGGTGGCCACTTCGGGGCCGATATCGTTGAGCACCACCCCCGAGAGCCGATCAGGCACCAGATAGGCCAGCGCCATCGCGATCAGCCCGCCGCGCGAGGTGCCGATCACAAGAGCGCGGGGCAGGCCGAGATGGTCGAGCAGTTCCACCGCGTCGCGCGCCTCGGTCAGGATGTTGTAGGACATGAAATCGGGCGCATGATCCGATTGCCCGCGCCCGCGATAATCGAGCCGGATCACGCGGCACCCCGCCAGATGCGGCAGCAGGAACGCGAAATCGGCGCTGTTGCGGGTAAGCCCCGCGAGGCACAGGACGGGCGCGCCGGTGCCTTCGTCCTCATAATGCAGCGACAGCCCGTCGGAGGTGGTAAAGCGTGCCATCACGCGCCTGCCAGTGCCGGGATGCCGGTGAGGTCCGCTAGCTGCCGGCCGGGGGCGGCGGGCAGGCGGTCCACCGGGTCGCCCGCGCGGTTGACCCAGACGGTGCGAAAGCCGTAACCGGCGGCGGCGCAGGCGTCCCAGCCGTTTGACGAGACGAAAAGCACCTCCTCGGGCGCGCAGCCGAAACGCTGGCCGACAAGGTCATAGACCACGCGGGCGGGCTTGAAGATGCCGATGCTCTCGACCGACAGCACATCGTCGAGAAGATCGCCGATCCCCGCCGAGCGCACCGCGCTGTCAAGCATGTCCGGCGCGCCATTCGAGAGGATCGCGGTCTGTTTGCCCGCCGCCTTGAG
>DISF01000097.1:9612-21060 GCA_002421985.1 Roseovarius sp. UBA6217
GTGCCATAGGCGTCGAAAATGCAGGTGGTGATGGGCATCGGTATCTCCTCGGATCGGTCGCGCAAAGACTGTCACGGATGCGGGGCAGGGGGAAGGGGGCAGGGGAATAGGGGCGGCACCTGTGGGCAGGGTCGCAGCGCGGCAGCGCGGCTTGTGTGGTGCAGGATGTGTAGTATAGTGACGACACATCTGCTGCACAGGAGCGCCTCATGGGTACCCCGTTGAATATCCGCGACATCGGTGACGCGCGCAAAGCGGCGCTGGAGGCAGAGGCGCGGGCGCGAGGCATGTCGATTGCCGATGTCGTGCGCGAATGGATCGACGCGGGCATCGCCCGCACGCGGGCTGAGCGCGCGCGGGCGCAATGGCTGTCCTCGGCGCGTGCGGGGCTTGAAGACGAGGC
This sequence comes from Roseovarius sp. UBA6217, assembly GCA_002421985.1. Taxonomy (GTDB): domain Bacteria; phylum Pseudomonadota; class Alphaproteobacteria; order Rhodobacterales; family Rhodobacteraceae; genus Roseovarius. The sequence goes on from DISF01000097.1 coordinate 10,016, forward strand.
CGCGCATCTGGCGCGCCACGGGCCGAGCCTTGCCCGGTTCCGGCGGGTTTGAGCGCGGGCAGGGCCGTGCAGGGGGCCATCCACCGGCTGCGGGGCGGCGGCGAGCTTGTCTGCCGGGTTCAGACCGATCTGGGGGTCGAGACGCCCTATATTCTTTGCGCGCCGGTTGTCGCCCGCGAGGCCTGGGGGGCGCTGGTGCCGAAGCTGCATATCGCTTTTGCCTTCGGGGGCGCGCCGCATGTCATCGTGATGTCGCAGATGGTCGCCCTTCCGGGGGCGGAGATCGGGGCCGTGGTCGGGGATGCCTCTGGCTGGCGCGACGAGATCGTTGCCGCGATAGATCTGCTGGTGTCGGGGTTTTGACGGCTGCGGCGAGGTGTTTGCGACTCCCGCGCGGGGCGATTATGCTGTGGTCATCAACCAAGCACCCGCGCGGCAGACGCGGCCTTGCAAACCCACCCTCCCACATATTGGAACATGGCATGACCCAGGTCAAAGAGGGCGATGCCGTCCGTATTCACCATACCGGCACGCGCGCGCCGGGCCTTGCCCGGCGCGCTGCGTTCTGGCGATTGCCGATATCGTTTCCCGTCATCCCCGCGATGCGTTAGGCTTGAGCAAAACCCGCCAGCCCCGGAGGCCCTGCCCGTGACGACGAGTGAGAATATCCTGACCCGCATCCGCGAATTGCAAGAGGAATTCGAGGCGGATCTTGCCCGCCGCCGCGCCGCGTTCCGATACGGGATCGAGGACGGGCGGGTGGTGTTCGAGGCGGAGATGCGCCGCCGTCACCGCGAGATGCGGGTGCGGCTTTTGACCTTTCTGCGGCGCGCGCGGCCCATGACGATCCTCACCGCGCCGGTGATTTACTCGATGATCGTGCCCTTCGTGCTGCTTGATCTCTTCGTGTCGCTCTATCAGGCGGTGTGCTTTCCCGTCTATGGGATCGACAAGGTGCGGCGCGCCGATTTCATCCGCATCGACCGCCATCACCTTGCCTATCTCAACGCGCTGCAAAAGCTCAACTGCGTCTATTGCGGCTATTGCAACGGGCTCATCGGCTATGTGCAGGAGATCGCAGGCCGGACAGAGGCCTATTGGTGCCCGATCAAACACGCCGCGCGAGTGGGCGCGCACCACGCCTATTACGCGCAATTCGTCGATTACGGCGATGCCGAGGGTTTCGAGCCGGGGCTTCAGGCCGCGCGCCGCCGGATCACAAGGCCGGGGCTGTCGGGGATCGCGCCGGAGGACTAGAGCATGTTGCGCAAAAGTGGGAACCGGTTTTGCGCAGAAAAACATGCGACCACAAAAGGTTAGAGTGGGTCGCGTGAATGCAAATGAACGCGACACGCTCTAAGGCGGGCTCAGCCCTTGCTGCGGCGCAGACGGATCACCACGTCAACAGAGGTGATCTCGGCCCCGTCGGGGGCCTTTGGCAGGCGGGTGGTTTCAAGCTCGTCGGCGGGGGCGTCGCTTAGCCGGTTCTCGTCTTCCCAGAAGAAATGCGGGTGATCGTGGGTGTTGGTGTCGAAATAGCTTTTGGAGCCGTCCACCGTCACCTCCTGCAACAGGCCCGCATCGCAGAACGCCTTGAGCGTGTTGTAGACGGTGGCGAGCGACACGCTTTCGCCCGCGTCCTGCGCGGCGGCGAAGAGGCTTTCGGCGGTGACATGGCGGTGGTGCCCGTCGCCATGAAGAAGCCGCGCCAGCGCCACGCGCTGACGTGTGGGCCGAAGCCCGACCTGCCCAAGCCAATCAACTGCCGTGCTGTTGTGGGTATCCATCATGCGCCAGACCTTTTTCCTGGCTGTCAATATAGGGTTTTCGTCCCCCCGATTTCAAACAAAAACCGCTTTGACGTGGCCGCGCCGGCCGGTGCCGGGCCGGAAGGCGCGGAGATGCAGCAGGGTTGCAACATTATTTCACGCGGTGATATGGGATGCAGGACCTCTCCCGCCCGCATGTGAAAGGGATTGCCGCAATGGCCAAATATCCGCGCAGCTTTGATCGTGACGACCTGTTGAAATGCGCAAGGGGAGAGCTTTTCGGCCCCGGCAACGCGCAACTGCCCGCGCCGCCGATGCTGATGATGGACCGCATCACCGATATTTCCGGCGATGGCGGCACGCATGGCAAGGGCCATGTGGTGGCCGAATTCGACATCCGCCCCGATCTGTGGTTTTTCGAGTGCCACTTTCCCGGAAACCCGATCATGCCCGGCTGTCTTGGCCTTGACGGGCTGTGGCAGTTGGCCGGCTTCAACCTTGGCTGGCGCGGCTGGAAGGGGCGCGGCTATGCGCTGGGCGTGGGCGAGGTCAAGCTGACCGGCATGGTGCGCCCGGATCGCCGGATGCTTACCTACCGGGTGGATTTCACCAAGGCGGTGCAGACCCGGCGGCTCACGATGGGGGTGGCCGATGGCCTCGTCGAGGCCGATGGCGAGGTGATCTATCAGGTGCGCGACATGAAGGTGGCGCTGAGCGAGGGTTGAGCGCGGCGGGAGGGGGGCGGTTCTGGCCTGTTGCTGACGTTGAAGTATTCCCCCGCGCGGAATCGAGGCGCGCTTGCGCGCCGCCGCGCGAGCGCCCCCCGGGCGGGCGCTTTTGCAACGAATACCCCCTTACAATCGTTCAAGTATTCGGCACCATAAATCGCCTCCCACAGCCGTTGCAGCGCCCACCCGCGGTCGGGCGCGCGCGCGGCTTATCGCATCATATCGAACGTCTCCTCCAGGCCAGTCACGGCCCCTCCCACGCCTGCATCCCGCCCCCTCGATCAACCGCCTTGAAAAATCAACCTACCCGCGCAGGTCGCACACCTCATCCAGCGCCGCCCGCGTGGTGCGAAAGCTGTTTGCCGGATGCTCTGGATCGGGCCAGCCGAACGGGATGGCGCACAGGATCAGCCGCCGCTCGGGCAGGGCGAAATGCGCGCGGATGAAGGGCGCATAGGCTGCCACGGATGCCTGCGCGATGCTGCCCACGCCCAGGGCCGTCGCCGCCAGCATGAAGGCGGTGACAAAGCCGCCGGTATCCATCGCCCCATAAGGCCCAAGCGCGGCCTCGGAATGGACGATGGCCACATGCGGCGCGCCGAACAGGCGGAAATTCTCCATGCGCTGCTCTGCGCGGGCGGCGCGATCCTCGCGCGCGATGCCCACCGCCTCGTAGAGTTGCAGCCCGCATTCGCGCCGCCGCGCGCCATATGCGCCGGGATAGCCCTCGGGCCAGGGCAGATCGGGTGCGGGGGTGCCGTTGGCCACCTCTGCGAGCAGCGCCTCGCGGAACCGCGCGGTTTCCTCTCCGCGCGTCACCAGCACCTGCCAGGGCTGCGCGTTGCACCAGGACGGCGCGCGCCCCGCCGCGCGCACGATCCGAGCGATCACCTCGTCAGGCACCGGGCCGGGCCGGAAGGCGCGGCAGGACTGGCGCGCCGCAAGGATCCGCTCCAGCGCGTCGATGTCGATATCTGTCTGCATCAGAACCCTCCCTGTTCCAAGGCCACGAGGTAGCCGATACCGCCCGCCAGCGCCAGCCCCAGAGCCACCGCCACCGCGATCTTCCAAGCCGACCAGGGCCGCTCGCCCTGCACGCGGCCCGTGCGTGCATTGACCACGAAGCGATAGGTCTCGCCGCGATACTTGTAGGCGGCAAGCCAGACCGGCAACAGGATATGCTTGAAGGTGACATTGCTCATCTCGGTGTCAATATCATGGATGCGCTGCCGGTCGCCACCGATATCAAAGCGCACATCGCGGGCGATCACCGCCTCCATCTTCGTGCGCGCCTGCGCAAACCCCTGTTCGAGATCGACGGTATAGCCCTCGGCGCGGAACCCGGCGAGGTATTCGGGCGCGTAAGGCTCCAGCGCCGACAGATCCCACGGCTCCAGCGCGTCGGTAAAGCGTTTGGGCAGCGAGGTCGAGGCCAGCACCAGCACATCGTCGAAGAACCGCGCGACCCGGCCCGACACGGCGTGCCAGCGGACCTTGGCCACCTGCACGGTCTGGCGCTTGCCATCGCGCATCACGGTGCGGCTTTCGTAGTAAACTGTGCCGCGCTCGCCGCGATAATGCGATCTGGTGTCGGCATCGAAGGTCCAGTAAGGGACGTAGATGCCTTCCATCTTGCGGCCCTTTCTTGCGTAATCCTGTAGGCCGTTCGGAGCAAACCAGAGACGGCCCAGCCAATCGGTCATCGTCTTGCGCGCTTGGGATTCGTCCAGCGCGAAGGGCAAGAGCGCGCGCGGCTTGATCTGGCGGTGCGTGCCGGTATCGGTGACCACCGGAGAGGCGCAGAACGGGCAAAGGGTGGCGTGGGTATCCGCGCCAAGCTCGACCTGCGCGCCGCAGCTTGTGCAGGTGGTGGTGCGGGTCTCCTCCATCTCCTGCGCGGGAAGCTGGTCGCGCAGTGCTGCCGCGAAATCAAGCTCGCGGATGCCGCCCTGCCACGGCCCGCCGCTCCCGATCTCGGCGACATCGCCGCAGTGATCGCAGATCAGGCGGTTTGTGCCCGGATCAAAGCGGTAATCCGCGCCGCAGCTTTGACACGGAAAGCGGTGCTCGGTTGGGGCAGGGGGCGGCGTGTCGCGCATCGGCTCACGCCCCCGGCGGCGGCGGCGGCAGGACGGTGAAAAGCTGCGCCAGCTCGGCCACGTCCTCGGCGCGCTTCCAGCCGTCCTGACCGGCGGTCCAGACATGGGTATTGCGGGTAAGTTTGCCCTCGGTCACCATGCGCCCGAGACCGGCCTTGGAATAGGGGCCGTGGGTCTGGCCATTCTCGGCGATGTGCCAGACATGCTCGACCGGCGGGGGCGGGGGCGGGGGTGGCGGGGCGGCCTCGGGGCGCGCGCCCCATGGCCCCTGCGCCCGGTTCTGATCGGCCATGTGCTGCGCCATGGCCATGCCCATCCCCATGCCAAGGCCCGCGCCGATGCCGCCGCCGCCCGACGGGTTCCTGGCTGCAGCCGTCATCGCCTCGGCGGTGGAATATTGCGTGAACCGGTTCAGGTCGCCCGCGATCCCCATCGAGGTGCGCTTGTCGAGCGCCTCTTCGACGGCGGGGGGCAGGGATATGTTCTCGATGTAGAATTCCGGGATCTCAAGCCCGTATTCCGCGACCACGGCGGTGATCTCGCCCGCCACCAGCTTGCCCAGATCGGCAGTATTGGCGGCCATGTCCAGCACCGGAATGCCCGAGCCCGCGATGATGCGCGAAAACGCCTGCACGATGACGTTGCGGATCTGGAAACTGATCTCGTCCATGGTGAATTCGCCGTCCGTGCCGACGATCTCGGCCATGAACCGCGCGGGGTCTGACACCCGCACCGAATAGGTGCCAAAGGCGCGGACGCGGGTGGGGCCGAATTCCGGGTCGCGCAGCATCACGGGGTTCTTGGTGCCCCATTTGAGGTTGGTAAACCGCGTGGTGGCGACGAAATAGATTTCCGATTTGAACGGCGAGCGAAAGCCGTGATCCCAGTGTTGCAGCGAGGTCATCACCGGCATGTTGTTGGTCTCGAGCATGTAGAGACCGGGGGTGAAGACATCGGCCAACTGCCCCTCGTGGACGAACACCGCCGCCTGCCCCTCGCGCACGGTGAGCTTGGCACCATATTTGATCTCGTGGCCCTCGCGCTCGAACCGCCAGACCATCGTGTCGCGGCTGTCATCGGTCCAGTGGATCACGTCGATGAACTGGCCGGAGAGGAAATCGAAGATGGGCATTGCGGGTCTCCTTAGCTCACTCGTTGATAAAGCATTTGTTTGGATCAAAGTCGCCTAATGCGCAATTTAACATCAGCCTATCGAGGCCCGTATGAGGGTTGCGGTTATAGACGGCGCTATGTTTGGCCATAGCCTCATCAGAAAAAGGCAAACTCACGCGATCGATGTCATAGAAAAAATGCAGAATGCAAAGAGTGCCCTTTCGACATTCAGCAGCTACAACTTTTTCATAATAGGGCTTATCAACTTTCATTTCTGAGGGGATCACAATTCCTTTAATTGCACCCTGTTCAAAGGATATTTTGTATTCTAAGTCCTCCTTGCAAGCAGAAAGCGTTAAAGATGAAAATATGATTGTCGAACAGGTGATCCACAGTTTCATCGGTTATATCTCCTATTGACTATACCGGCCCGCCCGCGCGTTCGTCGAGCAGGCGGCGGAGGATGGGGCGGGCCTCGTCGGGGGTCATGCCGGGGCGCAGGTCGGGGTGGTAGAGCAGCCACAGCAGCGCCTCGTCATGCTCGGTGAGCAGCGCGAATTCCTCGTCGTCGTTGAAGATCGAGGGGCGCGCGCGGGGGCTGTCATTTGCGAGGCCAAGGCCCTGCGCCATTTCCTCGTGAAAACAGGCCTGGCGCATGAGGGGCGGGTGTTCGGCGCGAATCCAGGCGATGGCCTGATCGTAGGACTGCGGGTTGCCCTTGTCGGAAAAGGCCACGACAAGGCAATGGATGCTCTGCGGCATGGTGCGGAACACGTCAAAGGTGGCGGGGTCGATGCCGGGGGCGAGGGCGCGCACGCGCGCCAGCCCCTCGGCGCGGTCATCCTCGCCCATGACGAGGACGTGGAAATTGGCACCGCCGCGCCCCGCCATCGCGATCGGGTGCCCCGTCGCGCGCGCCAGCCGCGCGGCATAGCCTGCCACCGTATCGCCATCCTCGGCGCGCTGCGCATCGCTCACCGAGGTGCCGAATTCCAGCGAGATGCGCACCGGCTCTGTCCATTTCCGCAAGCCCCCCGCGCGCCCCGAGGAGGTGCGAAACCCCGCGCCGGGGGTGTATTCGTCGTAGAACACGATACGCTCGAAATTGCGCATCAGGTCGGTATCGGTCCAGGGCGCATCCGCCCCGCCGCCATCGGTGCGCAAAAGGCCGCGCGCGCGCAGATCGCGCTCGAGCTGCGCGTAATCGGCCGCGAGCGCCTGGCTGCGGGCCGAGGGGGTCTCGCCCCTGTCGGCCGGGGGGGGCGGCGCATTGGGCGCGGGCGGGGGAGGTGCCATGTCACAGGCCGCCAGCCCCAGCGCCAGCCCCAGCACAGCCAGCGCGCGGCCTGCCTGCGCGATCGTCATGGCCGCCTCAGCCCCGTGGCACGGCGGTGGCGGCGGTATCGCCCGTCCCGGTGCCCCGCGCCTTGGCAGAGGCGAGCGTGTCGCGCAATTCGGCCTCCATCTTCTTGAGTTCTTCCTCGGCGCGGGCGCGTTTGGCCTTGCCCTCGTCGGCGATGGCAAGGCTTTCCTCGATGGTGCCGATGAGATCGGCATTGGCCTTTTTCACCGCCTCGATATCGAACACGCCGCGCTCCATCTCCTGGCGGATAATCTTGTTGCTTTCGCGCAGGTTGGCGGCATTGGCAGTGAGCAATTCGTTGGTGAGGTCATTGGCATCGCGCACCGCCGCCGCCGCTTCTGCCGAGCGCTGGATGGTGACTGCCTGCGCAAGCTGTGTCTCCCATAGCGGCACGGTGTTGACGAGGGTGGAGTTGATTTTCGTCACCAGCGATTTGTCATTCTCCTGCACCAGCCGGATCGAGGGCAGCGATTGCATGGTTACCTGACGGGTGAGTTTCAGATCGTGCACCCGGCGCTCCAGATCGTCGCGCGCCGCGCGCAGATCGCGCAATTCCTGCGCCTTCATCACCTGATCGGCTTCGGGGGCGGCCTTGACCTCGGCCTCGGCGGCGGGGATGTCCCTGGTGTCGAGCTCCTTGAGCTTGGCCTCGCCCGCCGCGATATAGAGCGCCAACTCGTCGTAGAAGGCGAGCGTTTTCTCATACAGCATGTCGAGCGATTTGATGTCCTTCAAGAGCGTATGCTCATGGTCGAGCAGGTTCTCGGTGATGCGGTCGATCTGGCCTTGCACCTCCTCGAACCGCGCGGTGAACTTGGCAAAGGGGGCGGCGCGGCCCAGCAGTTTCTCCCACCACGAGCGTTCGCGGCGCACATCCAGCTCCGAGACCGAAAAGCCCCGGATCGTGGTGACGATCCCGCGCAGGGAATCGCCTGCGGGGCCGACATCCTTGTTGCGCACGCCTTGCAGCATGGCCTGGCTGATTTCCTGCAACTCGGCCTGCGCGGCAGAGCCGAAAGAGACGATGGATCGGGTGTCGCCCATGTCGATCTCGGCCATGCGGCGGGTGATTTCGGCGCTTTGCGGCGCGTCGGCCTGATCGAGCGGCACGATGGCATTGGCATCGCCCGGCTCGGGCAGGGTGGCGCGGCTCACGGATTCGATATCGGCAAGCGCGGCTTTGGCCTTTTGGCGGGTGGTCTCTGACATGGGAGGATCCTTGTTACGCTAAATCTTTGGCTTCGAGGTGAACGCCCTCGCGCTCCAGCCGGTCGCGCAGCACCTCGATTTCGATATCGAGATCGGTGCTGCTATCGGCCATGAGCGCGCGGGTCTTGGCGGTGAAATTCCGTTCCAGATCGCCCAGCAGGGCGAGGTAATTCTGGCGCGCTTGCGCGTTGGGGGCGCGGGCGGCGAGATCGGCATATTTGACCGAGGCATCGCGCGCGCCCATCAGGTAGACGCCGAGATATTTGCGCGCGCCCGTGAGGTCGCGCGGGTCGTCTTCGACGGTGCGCAGCATGTCGCGCACCGAGACCTGGAACCGCTCTAGCCGGGATTCGAGATCGCGGTCGCGGGTGGCGGCGATGGCAGCGGTCATGGCGCGCAAATAGTCCTCGGCGCGGTCCACGACGCGGGCCACGCGCTCTGTCTGGAACGTGTCCACGCCTTCGACGGTCTTGTCGCGCAGCGGGTCGGGGCCGAAGGCGAGGAGATGTAGCCCCGCGCCAGCCATGGCATAGATCGCCGGTTCGGCCATGCCGCCGCCTGCGGCATATGCCGCGACAGCGAGTCCCGCGCCGGTGAGGCCCGCGCCGAATATCTTGCGCGGGATGGCGGGGCGGCGGGCGATGCGGCGGGCCTCATAGGCCTCTTGCGCGCGCAGCCCCTCGCGGGTGAGCCATGCCGCCAGCAGCAGCAGGCCAAGCGCCGAGAGGTTGAGCGCAAGCTCTGTCGGGCCGCCGCCAAAGGCGCGCATCGCCAGCGGCAGCGGCGCGATGAAAAGCATGTTGACCCGACCGCCCACGCGCGTGCGCCGCGCGCCGCGATAGCCGCCCTTGGGTGGCGCGGGCGGGGGCGCGCCATCCGCGCCGGGGCTGTGCTTGCCGCCGTAACGCTGCGCCATCACAGCCCCCCCTTGATAGCGATAAAGAAGATCAACACGACAAGGAGGATGAATGCCAGTTTCTGTAGCCCTTTGTCGCTCATTTCCCTGCCGCCCCGGTCAAACCTGAGGGAAACTTAGGGGAAGGGCGCAGGCGGCGCTAGGGGGAACTATGCGCCATTTCCACCCTGCCCGCGCGGTCTCCGAGCGCGTCGGACGGTGCCGCGCCCGCGTGCACAGCCGTCTTGCACGGCTTGGTCAGGTCGAGCGCGTCATTGCGTGCCGAGGTCTGGATATCAAGCACACCCAATACCGTGTGAAAGAAGTGGTCATGCGTCACGGGCGCGTCTTGCGCCTTGTGCAAACAGGCGTAATCGACACTCATACCCTTGCGGAACGCGGCTGACATCCACAGCACCATCGGCACGGTGGTCTGTTCGGACGGCGCGATCCAATAGGGGGCCGCATGGAGATACAATCCGCCCTCGCCAAGCGATTCGCCATGATCGGAGATATAGACGAGCGATGTATCCAGATCCGTGCGTGCATCCAGAAGGTCAATGATGCGCGACAATTGCAGGTCGGTATAGGCCACCGCGTTGTCATAGGCGTTGACAACGCTCTCGCGCGGGCAATTCGCAACCATAGGATCGCGGCATTCGGGCAGGAAGCGCGCGAAATCCGGGGGGTAGCGTTCGAAATAGGCCGGGCCGTGATTGCCGATCTGGTGCATGACGATCACCGTGTCCCGGTCGATGTTCGGCAACGTCTCGCTCAGGCGTTTGGTGAGGATACCGTCATTGCATTCCTTGTCCGTGCAATTGTCCGGGTCGCTGGCGTGGTTGTAATTGGTATAGGGGATGCGATCCGCCACCCCCATATCGCCGGTATTGGCATCCCACCATTCGACGGAATAGCCCGCGCGCGCGAGCACATCGAGCAGGTTCTCGCGCGACCGGGCCGCCTCGTAGCTGAACTTCTCGCGCGTGAGGTTCGAGAACATGCAGGGGATGGAGACCGCGGTCGATGTGCCGCAGGTCTGGACCCCGGCGATGTTCACGACATCGCGCTTGCGCAACTCCGGCGTGGTGTCGCGGGCGTAACCGCTCAGCCCCCAATTCGCATCGCGCAGGGTTTCACCGACGACAAGCACCATAAGGGTCGGTTTGCCGGACCGGTTCCTGATTGCTCCCTTGCGCGCGTCGAGGGCGACAGGCTGGAACTCCATCGCGCGTGTCGCGCGAACCATTTCGACATATTTCCCCACGCTGCGCACCGGCCCTATCGGGTGCAGCACATCGCGCACGCCGCGCGATTCCTTCAGGGTAAAACTGTAATACTGGTAGTTGCCGAAGGCGATGACAAGAAACAGCCCGCCGGTCACGGCCAGTGCCCCGGCGTGCCACAGGCAAGAGCGCAGCAAGGGCCGATGGGTCACGCGCACCGCCAGGATCAGCAGCGCGGGCAGCACCGCGAAGACCAGCATATAGCCGATCAGCTCGGGCGTCATCAGCGCGCCGGCCTCGTTCGCGGTGGTGTTGAGCGTGTTCTGGATCATCTCGCGATCCACGATGATCCCGAGGGTTTCGTGGAAATACGAGGCAGCGGCGGCGATGAAGATATTCGCGATCAGGAACGGCTTGAGCAGCCAGCGATTTCCCAGGATCAGCAGGTAGAACACGGTCAAGGCCCAGATCGCGACCACGAACAGGGCGAAGAACACGGGATGGTCCTGCATCAGCGCGAAGCATCGCGCCCAGAAAGACGCGTTGAACGCGGCCAGCAGCCAGATACCCGTGAGAACGGCCAGCGCGATGCCGGACATCTGCGGGCGAAACCCCTGAAGCGATGACAAGAAGCGGCGCCAAC
>DISF01000073.1 GCA_002421985.1 Roseovarius sp. UBA6217
CACGCGGATCTCGACCACCTGAGCGCGCCGCTTCAACCGCTCTCGAAACTCACCGGCAGTTCCATGCCATGCGCGCGCAAGAGGGCGTGGCGACGGGCGGTGCGCAGGTCTTCGGCGACCATCTCGGCGCACATTTCCTGCGCGGTGATCTCGGGCTCCCAGCCGAGCCGCGCCTTGGCCTTGGACGGATCGCCCAGCAGGGTTTCCACCTCGGCGGGGCGGAAATAGCGCGGGTCGATGCGCATGACGGTATCGCCCGGCTTGACCGCAGGGGCCTTGTCGCCGGTGACGGTGGCGACGGTGGCGATCTCCTCCGCCCCGGTGCCGGAAAATTCCAGCGTGATCCCAAGCTCCGCCGCCGTCCAGCGGATGAACTCGCGCACCGAATATTGCTTGCCGGTGGCGATCACGAAATCCTCGGGCGCGTCCTGTTGCAGCATCAACCACTGCATCCGCACGTAATCGCGGGCATGGCCCCAGTCGCGCAGGCTGTCGATATTGCCCATGTAAAGGCATTCCTCCAGCCCCTGCGCGATATTGGCCAGCCCGCGCGTGATCTTGCGGGTGACAAAGGTCTCGCCCCGGCGCGGGCTCTCGTGGTTGAAGAGGATACCGTTGCAGGCATAGATGCCATAGGCTTCGCGGTAGTTGACGCAGATCCAGTAGGCGTAGAGCTTGGCCACGGCATAGGGCGAGCGCGGATGAAACGGCGTCGTCTCGCGCTGTGGTGTCTCGGCAACCTGACCGTAAAGCTCGGATGTCGAGGCCTGGTAGAAGCGGGTGGTCTTTTCCATGCCAAGAAACCGGATCGCCTCCAAAAGGCGCAGCGTGCCGATGGCATCCACATCCGCCGTGTATTCAGGAGATTCGAAGCTGACCGCGACATGGCTTTGCGCGCCGAGGTTATAGACCTCGTCGGGGCGCACTTCGCTGAGGATGCGGGTGAGGTTGGAGCTGTCGGTCAGGTCGCCGTAATGCAGCTTGAGCCGCTGATGGTTGGAATGCGGATCCTGATAGATGTGGTCGATCCGGCCAGTGTTGAAGAGCGAGGCACGGCGCTTGATGCCATGCACCTCATAGCCCTTTTCCAGCAGGAACTCTGCCAGATACGATCCGTCCTGCCCGGTGATCCCGGTAATCAGTGCCTTTTTCATGCCGCCGTCTTCTTCGCTTTACCTGTCCTCTTGCGGGTTAAGCCACCGCAACACGATCCGCAAGCGTGGAGGCGGCGCGACGCCAAGCCGTGGCGCGGCCGGATTGTTCGGCTTTTCTTGAAAAGGCTGGGTTTTCCGCGTCAATTCATGACACTCTTGCACCGTGGCACAAGGCGCACGCAGGCCAACGCAAGGAGACCGAAAATGCCTGATCCGGCGATCATCCGGGACGCGTCGGAATTCGCGGTGCGATGGCTTCATGTTGTCACCGCCATCGCCTCGATCGGCGCGTCCTTCTATCGCGTGGCGCGCGACTTTGGATTGCGCCGGGCGGATGATTTACCGTCGGACATGCCCGACCGCTGCGCCATGTGCCATGCCCGCGTGCCGGGCTAAGAGGGGATCATCCGCGCCCCAAGGAACGTGCTGCTGGAGACCGAGGCCGATATCGCTCGCGCGGCCCATCGCATGAGCGGCCACCGTCCCCCACAGGCCAAAGCCCGCCTCAGCCCCCCGTTTCCGCCGTCTTGCGGGGCAGCACCCAATCGGGCCGGGGAAAGTGGCAGGTATAGCCACCGGGAAAGCGCGCGAGGTAGTCCTGATGCTCGGGTTCGGCCTCCCAGAAATCGCCCACCGGCTCCACCTCGGTCACCACGCGCCCCGGCCAGAGGCCCGACGCCTCGACATCGGCGATGGTGCGCAGCGCCTCTTCGCGTTGCGCGTCAGAGCAATAAAAGATCGCCGAGCGATAGCTCAGGCCGACATCGTTGCCCTGCCGGTTGGGTGTGGTGGGATCGTGGATCTGAAAGAAGAATTCAAGCAACCGCCGATAGCTGATGCGCGCGGGATCGAAGATGATCTCGATGCCCTCGGCATGGGTGCCGTGGTTGCGATAGGTGGCATTGGGCACATCGCCCCCGGTATAGCCCACGCGGGTGGAAATCACCCCGTCAAGCTTGCGGACAAGGTCCTGCATCCCCCAGAAACAGCCCCCCGCCAGAACCGCGCGTTCGCTCATGTCACATCCTCCACCTGATCGAGATAGTCGCCGTAGCCCTCGGCCTCCATGTCGTCACGATGGATGAAGCGCAGGCTGGCCGAGTTGATGCAATAGCGCAGGCCCCCCCGGTCGCGCGGCCCGTCAGGAAAGACATGGCCAAGATGGCTGTCGCCATGGGTGCTGCGCACCTCGGTGCGGATCATGCCAAGCGAGTCGTCGCGCAATTCGGTTACATGGGCGGGCACGAGGGGCTTGGTAAAGCTGGGCCAGCCACAGCCTGCATCGAACTTGTCGGCACTGGCGAAAAGCGGCTCGCCCGAGACGATATCGACGTAAATCCCCGGCTCGGTATTGTGCAGATACGCCCCCGTGCCAGGCCGTTCGGTGCCGTTCTGCTGGGTCACGCGGTATTGCTCGGGGTCAAGCGCGGCGACGCGGTCGGGATCCTTGCGGTATTGGGTCATGGCACGCTCCATCCTGTTTCGCACTAAAAGATGGGGCAAGCGCGGCAAAAAACAAAGGGGGCGGCCACGCCACTTGCCGCAACGGGCGGGCGGTCATATGATCTTTCCCACCCTTGCCACAGGCCCCCGCCATGCCATTCGAGAAAGTGACCCCGGAAAAGCTCTCCTGCGCGGTGACGCGGCAGATAGAAAAGCTGATCCTGCGCGGCATCCTGCGCCCCGGAGAGCGCCTGCCCGCCGAGCGTGACCTTGCCGACAAGCTTGGCGTGTCGCGCCCGTCGCTGCGCGAGGCGGTGGCGGATCTTCAGCACAAGGGGTTGCTGACCGCGCGGGCCGGGGCGGGCATCTACGTGGCCGATGTGCTTGGCAGCGCGTTCTCGCCCGGTCTGATCCGGCTTTTCGCCGAGCATGACGAGGCGGTGTTCGACTATATCGCGTTCCGCCGCGATCTCGAGGGGCTGGCGGCGGGCCGGGCGGCGCGGCTCGCATCGGATACCGATCTGCGGGTCATCCAGACGGTGATGGACAAGATGGAGACCGCCCACAAGAAGACCAACCCGGCCGACGAGGCGCGCCTTGATGCCGAGTTTCACATGGCGATCATCGAAGCGAGCCACAATGTCATCATGCTGCATATGATGCGCTCGATGTTTCAGCTCTTGCGCGAGGGCGTGTTCTACAACCGGCAGGTCATGTTCAAGCAGCGCACCACGCGCGGCGCCCTTCTCGACCAGCACCGCCGGATCAACGCCGCCATTCAGGCGCGCGACGCGCAGGCCGCGCGCGCCGCGATCGAGGCGCATCTCGACTATGTGGAAAAGGCGCTCTCGGATCAGCAAAAGGCCGAGCGCAACGAGGCCATCGCGCGCCAGAGGTTCGAGCACGAGCAATCGCGGTAGGCAGTCGCGCAAGGGATCGTGACATGCGTGGCGTGGTCCGATCCGGGCCGCAGATCTCCCACGCCAATCGCCCATGTTGGGATGCGGACAACACCCCCTACCACATGTTGCAAAAACCCGGCATCAGGATCAAAATTTTCCAATTAAATACGTGCTTTAAGAGGCGCGGTTGATGTGCTATATTCGGGCAAAACATGCGCGGCACCAATCGTCGCCACGAGGCAGAAACAAACAAGAAAAAGAGCGGAACCATGAAAACATGGGGCAGGCAGCCCTTGCTATGGGGCCTCATTGCGCTGGCGACGGTGTGGATGCTGGTGGTTGTGCCGCTCAGCGCGGCGGCGGCCCCTTACGCGGGCTATGTCATCGACGCGCGCAACGGCAAGGTGCTCTATTCAGAGAACGCCGACACGCCGCTTCACCCGGCCTCGCTCACCAAGATGATGACGCTCTATGTCGTCTTCGAGGCGGTGGAGAACGGCGAAATCGGGCTTGACGACCTGGTGACGATTTCGAGCTATGCCGCCGCCGAACCGCCAAGCAAGCTTGGCCTGCGCCCCGGTGAAAAAATCCGCCTGCGCTATCTCGTCCGCGCCGCGGCTGTGCGCTCTGCCAATGATGCGGCCACGGCCCTTGCCGAGGCGATCGAGGGATCGGAGGCGCGCTTTGCCCAGCGCATGAACCGCACCGCCAAGGCGATGGGGATGACGCGCACAACCTTCAAGAACGCGCACGGCCTGACCGAGAGCGGGCACATGTCCACCGCACGCGACATGACCATCCTGGGGCGGCACCTCTTTTACGACTATCCCGAGTATTACAACCTGTTCTCGCGCATTTCCACCGATGCGGGGGTAAAGACAGTCTATCACACCAACCGCAAGATGCTGAGCAGCTATAGCGGTGCGGACGGGATCAAGACCGGCTATACCCGCGCGGCGGGCTTCAATCTCACCGCCAGCGCCGAGCGGGGTGGCGTGCGCATCATCGCCACGGTCTTTGGCGGCAATTCGACCGCGTCGCGCAACGCGCAGGTGGTCAAGCTTCTTGATCTGGGCTTTAGCAAGGCAGATCGCCAGGTTGCCGTGGCCAAGCCGCAGCGCCCGCCCTATCTGGGCAGGCTGGATCATGCGCCGGTGGTCATCGCCGCGGGCGAGGCACGCCCGGCCTATGCCGCGAAAACCGTCCGCCTCGCCACCGCCGCCGCCGTCCGCCGGAGCCTTCGCCCCAAGCCCCGGCCCGGTGCCGCACCGATAGAGACGACAGAGCCGATGATCGTGGCCGATGCCGCGGAAATCGAACGCGCGCTGCTTGCCGCCACCGATGATGCGCCGGAAACCGCGCCCGAGGAGGCCATCGCCGCGCTGCGCCCCGAAGCCCGCCCCGAAGCCCGCCCCGAGGCCCGCCCCGAGGCCCGCCCCGAGGATGCCGCAGGCTCTGTTGGCGGGGCGCAAATGGCGCAGGCAGAGGAGGAGACGATGCCCGAGGTGGTCAGCCGCGTGTCCACCTCGGACGGGCGTCATTGGGGGGTGAACGTGGGCCGCTATCCCAGCCAATACAAGGCGCGGCAGGTGCTGTTGCAGACCGCGCTGTCGGAAATGTCCACCCTCGACGGCAGCCTTCGCAAGGTGGTGCGTCGCCCCACCGGGTTTGACGCGAATTTCATGGGCATGACGCGCGAGACCGCCGATACCGCCTGTCGCCGCCTTCAGGCGCGCAAGATCACCTGTTTCATGATCGGACCAAGCTGACGCGCGTCAATCGCCGCGCAGCGTGGCCCACGCATAGGGCGGCCACATCATCGCCCGCCGGAACCGCCCCAGCGGCCAGCGCCGGGGTGGCTTTTGCATGATCTGCGGATAGCGGGGGCGCGGCGTGCGATCCATCGCCAGATCGGCGAGGATCGCGCCTGCATGGCTTGCCATGGCCACGCCATTTCCGTGATAGCTCAGCGCCGCAAAGGCCCCCGGCATCTCGGGAATCGGCCCGGCATAGGGCGTGAGATCGGGCGCGATCGACAGCAGCCCGTTCCAGCTATGCGGCGTCTCGACATGGCACCATTCGGGGAACATCGCCTCGAAATGCGCGCGGGTCGTGCGGTGCATCCGCGCATCGAACCGGGCAGAGGAAAACAGCCCCCCGCGCATCCCGAACAGCATCCGGTTATCGGGCATGAGCCGGAAATAATGCAGAAAGAACCGATCATCATAGCACATCTGCCGCGTGGTCCAGCCCTGGGCGGCCAACTCGTCGTCGCTCATCGGGCGGGTGACGATGACGTTCGATTGCGTCGGCAGATAGCGCGCGCGCAGCCAGTCCGGCAGATCGTCCGAGGAATAGCCGTTGGTCGCCACGATCAGGCGGCGCGCGGTGATGCAAGCCTTGGGCGTGGTGAGCTGAAAGGCACCGCCCCGCCGGATCGCGGTCACCGGGGACTGCGCATGGAGCCGCGCGCCCGCCCGCCTTGCCGCCCCGGCCAGCCCGAGCGCATATTTCAACGGGTTGAGGGCAAAGCCGATGGGCGTGGTGAGCGCGGCATGGAACGGGCCGCGCATCCCCGCCTGCGCCAGCCCCTCGCGGGCGACAAGCGCCGGCGTGACGCCGTAATCGGCCTCGATCCGCGCCGCGCGCGCGGCAAAACCGGCGGCCGCACGCGCACTATGGGCCAGCAGTGTTTCACCCTCCGAATGCGTATCGGCCTCGATACCGTGGCGCGCGATCAGGTGGCGGACGGTCTCGACCGCCGCTTTTTCCGTGGCGCGCCAGTCGCGGCGCGCCTCCTCGCCATGCATCCGGCGCAGCATCGCATCCGAGGCCGCCGAACCCCCCAGACAGCAGAACCCGCCATTGCGCCCCGACGCGCCCCAGCCGGGGCTTTTCGCCTCGAACACGCGCACATCCTGCCCCGCCTGGGCGAGATGCAGCGCCGCCGACAGCCCGGTAAACCCCGCCCCGATCACCGCCACGTCGCAGGTGATCGCCCCTTCGGCCATCGGATCATCGGGGGTGGCCACGGTCGCGGCCCAGAAACAGGCGGCGCGCGGCCCCTCACCATAGGTATGAGCGGGAAAGACGCGCCTCATCTCTGCTGTGCCGCGGCCCGCTCGTCGGCCTGTTGGCGCAGGCTCGCGCGCTTGGTGATGAGCGAGGCTGTGATGACCCCCGCCGCCACGATGCCGATCATGATGGTGGAAAGCGCGTTGATCTCGGGGCTTACGCCAAGCCGGATCGACGACCATATCTTGATCGGCAGCGTGGTGGCCGATGGCCCGGCGGTAAACGACGCGATCACCAGATCGTCAAGCGAGAGCGTGAAGGCCAGCAGCCAGCCGGAAATCACCGCAGGCGCGATGATCGGCAGGGTGACAAGGCGGAACGCATCAAAGGCCGAACACCCCAGATCAAGCGCCGCCTCTTCCAGCGAGCGATCAAATGTCACCAGCCGCGACGACACCACCACCGCCACGAAGGCCATGGAAAAGGTGGTATGTGCAAGGATGATGGTGAGGATCCCGCGATCCAGCCCGATCCCGATGAACAAGAGCAGAAGCGACAGGCCGGTGATCACCTCGGGCATCACCAGCGGCGCGTAGATCATGCCCGAAAACAGCGTGCGCCCCGGAAACCGCCCCACCCTCACCAGCACCAGCGCCGCCATCGTCCCCAGAACCGTGGCGATGGTAGACGAGGCAACAGCCACCTTGAGCGTGACCAGCGCGGCATCGAGAAACGCCTGATTCTGGATAAGCGTGCCATACCATTTCGTCGAGAACCCGGCCCAGACCGTCACCAGCTTGGACTCGTTGAAGCTGTAGACGATGAGGATGAGCATCGGCAGGTAGAGAAACGCAAAGCCCAAGCTGAGCGAGGTGGCGTTGAACCATGTCAGCCGTCTCATTCCTCGGCCTCCCGCTGCTTTTGCTGGTTGATCTGGAAAAGCACGATGGGCACGATCAGGATGAGCAGCAGCACCACCGCCACGGCGCTTGCCACCGGCCAGTCGCGGTTGTTGAAGAACTCCTCCCACAGCACCTTGCCGATCATCAGCGTTTGCGACCCACCCAGGAGCGAGGGGATAACGAATTCGCCGATGGTGGGAATGAACACCAGGAAACAGCCTGCGATGATCCCGTTCTTCGAGAGCGGCACGGTGATGAGCCAAAAGGCCGAAAGGCGCGAACACCCCAGATCCTCGGCCGCTTCCAGAAGCGAGTCGTCCATCCGGTCCAGCGCCGAATAGATCGGCAGGATCATGAAGGGCAGGTAGGTGTAGACAATGCCGATATAGACCGCCGTCGGCGTGTTGAGGATGGTAAGCGGCGTGGAGATCACCCCGAGCCACAGCAGGAACTGGTTCAGGTAACCCTCGGTCGAGAGAATGCCCATCCACGAATAGACCCGGATCAGGAACGAGGTCCAGAATGGCAGGATCACCAGCATCATCAGCGTGGGCCGCCAGTGATCGGGCGCGTTGGCCATGCCATAGGCGATGGGATAGCCGACCATCAGCGTCAGCACGGTCGAGACGAGCGCGATCTGGAGCGAGGAGAGATAGGCCTTCCAGTAGAGATCGTCGGTAGTCAGGAAGGTGAAATTCTCGAAATCGAGCGCCGACAGGAACGCCTTGATGCCCGCCCAGCCCTCGGAAAGGTCGAGCGTGGGCGTGTAGGGCGGGATGGCCAGCGCCGTGTCGGAGAGCGAGATCTTGAGCACGATCAGGAACGGCACCAGAAACAGCGCCAGAAGCCAGCCATAGGGCAGCGCGATGAGGGCGAAACGGCGCATCGCGTCAGTCCTTCAGCATCACGGCGGCGGTGTCGGACCACGAGAGCCACACCGTGTCTTCCCAGGTGAAATCGCGGCGCGACAGGCGGCGGGTATTGGCGGTCTGCGCCTTGACCATCCGCCCGCCCTCGATCTCGACATGATAGGTCGAAAGATTGCCGAGATAGGCGATGTCGATGATCCGGCCCTTGACCGTGTTGCGCCGTTCCGAGGGTTTTTCGGCGCTGATCGCCACCTTTTCGGGGCGCAGAGCAAGGTGGCAGGGCTCACCAGTGTCGAAATGCGTCTCGGATTCGGCATGGAGCGGGGGCACGCCTTCGGCATAGGCGATCTCGTAGCCCGCGCCGGATCTGCGCGCCGTTCCGCTGATGATCGTCACCTCGCCGATGAAATCGGCAACATAGACGGAATTGGGGGATTCGTAGATGCGCGCGGGCGTGTCGGCCTGAATGATGCGGCCATTGTCCATCACTGCCACGCGGCTTGCCACGGTCATCGCCTCTTCCTGATCGTGGGTCACGATGACAAATGTGGTGCCGGTCTTTTCCTGAATGTCCATCAGCTCGAATTGCGTGGCGGTGCGCAGCTTGGCGTCGAGCGCGCCCATCGGCTCGTCGAGCAGGAGCAGTTTCGGCGCCTTGGCAAGGCTGCGCGCGAGCGCAACACGCTGCCGCTGGCCGCCGGAAATCTGGTGCGGCTTGCGGCGCGCGAATTGCGTGAGCCGGGTGAGCTTGAGCATCTCCTCGACCCGCGCGGCGATCGCATCCTTCGACATTCGGTCGCGCCGGAGACCAAAGGCGATGTTGTCCCACACCGACAGATGCGGGAAGAGCGCGTAGGACTGGAACATCATGTTCACCGCGCGCTTGTTGGGCGGGATCGGCGCGATGTCCTGCCCGCCGAGCAGGATCTTGCCCTCGGTCGGCTTCTCAAAGCCCGCCAGCATCCGCATCATCGTGGTCTTGCCACAGCCCGACGGCCCGAGCAGGGCAAAGAATTCGCGCTCGTAAATATCGAATGTCAGGTTGTCGATGGCGGTGAAATCGCCGAAGCGCTTGGTCACGCCCTTGAACTGGATGAGCGGTTTGGCCTCTGGATCATTCCACGGCTCGAAAACGGTCTGCCCCATTCTGCCCCCGGCATTTATGGATATGAAAAGGCCCGCGCCATCATGGGCGCGGGCCCGCGTGCCTGATCAGGTGCCGGACTTGATCTTGGTCCAGAGGCGGGTGACGACGCGCTGAACCCTGGAATCATAGGGCGTGGTGGTAAAAAGGTTGTCGAGCGCCTCCTGCGACGGATAGATCGCCGGGTCGCCGATCACGTCCTCGATCAGGTATTCTTGCGACGCCTTGTTGCCGTTGGCGTAGTAGACATAGTTCGACGCCGCCGCCATGTTCTCGGCATCCATGATGAAGTTCAGGAACACATGCGCTCCCTCGGGGTTGGGCGCATCGACCGGGATCGCCATCTGGTCGAACCACATCTGCGCGCCTTCCTTGGGCGCGTTATAGACGATCTCGACGCCGTTATCGGCCTCTGCCGCGCGGTCGCGCGCCTGAAGGATGTCACCCGACCAGCCGACCGCGACGCAGATATCGCCATTGGCCAGCGCGTTGATATATTCCGAGCTGTGGAATTTCTGGATATAGGGACGGACGGCCATCAGGACCGGCTCGACCTTGGCGATCACGTCCGGGTCATGGCTGTCGGGATCCTCACCGATATATTTCAGCGCCATTGGGATCATCTCGGCGGGCGCATCGAGGAAATGCACGCCACATTCGGCCAGCTTGGCCATGTTCTCGGGGTTCAGCACCAGTTCGAGACTGTCGATCGGCGCATCGTCGCCAAGGATCTCGGTCACCTTGCCGACATTCGCGCCGATGCCGGTGGTGCCCCACATGTAGTTGATCGAATAGGCGTTATCGGGGTCGTATTGCGCCGTCCGGCTGGAGACCACATCCCACATATTGTCGAGATTGGGCAGCTTCGACTTGTCGAGTTTCTGGAACGCCCCCGCCGTGATCTGGCGTTGCAGGAACGTGCCCGTGGGCACCACCACGTCATAGCCCGAGCCGCCGGCAAGCATCTTGGTCTCCAGCACTTCGTTGCTGTCGAACACGTCGTAGATCAGCTTGATCCCGGTCTCCTGTTCGAACTTGGTCAGCAGCGCCTCGTCGATATAGTCGGACCAGTTGTAGACGCGCACTTCTTGGGCATGGGCGGCAAAAGCCGTGAGCGCGAGTGTGGCTGTGGTGGTCGTCATCAGATGTCGCATTATGTTCTCCCGTCGGTTCGGCACGTTGTCTGCCTTGGCATGGGTTTGATCAAAAAAATCCCGCGCCTGGCAATATGGTAATGTTTTCACGCAGTCGCTAAACTCGCAAGGAGTGAGTTGCGGTGCGGATCAAAGAGGGCGCAGGGATGCAGAGACCAGCACGGAAAACGGGCATCACGGCGCCCCAGGCCGCGCCCCTTCCGGCGCATGAGACGATCTATCGCGAGTTGCGCGCGCTGGTGCTGTTCGGCGATCTGGCACCGGGTCAGGCGGTGACCATTCAGGGCCTGTGCGACCGTCTGGGCGCGGGCATGACACCGGTGCGCGAGGCGCTGAGGCGGCTCATTGCCGAGGGGGCGCTGGAATTGCAGGGCAACAGGCGGGTCTCTTTGCCGCGGCTGGATGCCGACAACATAGGGGAATTAATGTTTGCTCGTCAATGGCTTGACCCTCATCTTGCGCAGCGAGCCACCGGTCGGGCCACGCCGCAAGATCTCGACCGTCTGACCGCTATAGACAATGATCTCGACGCCGCCATCCTGCGCGGCGACATGCGCGGCTATCTCGAACTCAACTACCGCTTTCATCAACTCATCTACACGATTGCCGAGGCCCCGATCCTCGCGGATGTGGCCGATGGGCTGTGGCTGCGCTTTGGTCCGTCGCTGCGCGTGGTCTGCGGGCGGGTTGGCACCGAGGGGCTGCCCGACTGCCACAAGGACCTGCTCAAAGCGATGCGCGCGGGCGATGCAGAGGCCGCCGCCACGGCGATGCGCGCCGATGTGGTGCAGGGAATGGAGCAGGTGCGCCAATCGCTGTCACGCCAGCCGCGCGGCGACTGATTCGATTGACAGGTGTAATTTGATCATATTATGGTTGTGACGCGTCCCATAGGGCCGCACCCGGATTCCCCCGTGCCGAGAAGGGACAGCCATGACCGCGATCACCAATCACCTGCCCACCGCCGAGCTTCAGGCGCTCGATGCCGCCCATCACATGCACCCGTTCACCCATGGCGACGCGCTGGGCGACAAGGGCGCGCGCATCATCACCCGCGCGCGCGGCGTGACCCTCACCGATAGCGACGGCAACGACATCCTCGACGCGATGGCGGGGCTTTGGTGCGTCAATATCGGCTACGGGCGCGAGGAACTGGCCGAGGCGGCGGCGCGGCAGATGCGCGAACTGCCCTATTACAACACGTTTTTCCAGACCAGCCATGTCCCCGCCATCGCTCTGGCCGCGCGCCTGGCAGAACTTGCGCCGGGCGATCTCAACCATGTCTTCTATGCCGGCTCGGGATCAGAGGCGAATGACACCAATATCCGCATGGTGCGCACCTACTGGGCCGAGATGGGCCAGCCCGAGCGCAAGATCATCATCGCGCGCAAGAACGGCTATCACGGCTCGTCGATGGGCAGCGCCTCGCTTGGCGGCATGGCGGGGATGCACGCCCAGGGCGGGATGCCCATTCCCGACATTCACCATATCGACCAGCCGCATTGGTATGCCGAGGGCGGCGATACCGATCCCGAAGCCTTCGGTCTCGCCCGCGCGCGGCAGTTGGAGGAAATGATCGAGGAGTTGGGCCCCCACCGTATCGCCGCCTTTATCGGCGAGCCGGTGCAAGGCGCGGGCGGCGTCATCATCCCGCCCAAGAGCTACTGGCCGGAAATTCAGCGTATTTGCGACAAATACGGCATTCTGCTCATCGCCGACGAGGTGATCTGCGGGTTCGGGCGCACCGGCAACTGGTTCGGCAGCCAGACCATGGGCATCAGCCCCGATATCATGACCATCGCCAAGGGGCTCTCGTCGGGCTATGCCCCCATCGGCGGCTCGATCGTGAATGATCGCGTGGCCAAGGTCATCAACGCCTGCGAATTCAACCACGGCTATACCTATTCGGGCCATCCGGTGTCTTGCGCCGTGGCGCTGGAGAACCTGCGCATCCTCGAGGAAGAGCGGATCATCGAGCGCGTGGCACAAGACACCGGGCCATATCTCAAGCAAAAATGGGAGACCCTTGCCGCGCATCCGCTGGTGGGTGAGGCGCGGATCATCGGCATGATGGGTTCCATCGCGTTGACGCCCGACAAGGCCAGCCGTGCGGCATTCGCTTCCGCGCCGGGCACCGTCGGCTATATCTGCCGCGAGCGGTGTTTCGCCAACAACCTGGTGATGCGCCATGTCGGGGATCGCATGATCATCTCGCCGCCGCTGGTGATTTCCGAGGGTGAGATCGACACCCTGATCGAGCGGGCCTGGCAATCGCTCGACGAGGCCGAACGCCAGATCCGGGCCGAGGGGCTGATGCAGGCGGCGGCGTAACAACGCGCCCGGCTGAGCCCGCGCAATGCGCCTATTCCAGCACCCGAACGCTGTCGCGGGCGCGGGCGAGGGCGGATTGCCGGTCGCCATGCAGCCGCGAGACGAGCACGCCGCGCGCGGCCTCTTCGCTGAGGCCCAGCGCATCGAGCGCCGCCTCGATATTTGCGGCGTTCTGCGGAAGGCGAGGGCGCTGGCCCGCGTTGTGATGGCTGCCGCCCTCCGGCTCGGGGCGGCCAAGTCCGAAATGATCGGCCACAGCCGGGAGCGCATCCTTGGCCTCGATATTCACCGCCATGAAATCGCGCCGCCCCTCGAAATGCGTCAGCACCCAGGCGAACCAGTCGGCGCGGCGATGCGCCTCGTTGATGAAGTTCTGAACGCTGAACAGCTTCTGATGATGGGCGGCAAGGCTGATGAGATATCCGCGCAGGGGCCGGAAATTGAGGATGAACCGCGCATTGGGATAGGTGCGGTCATAGGCCGCCACGGGCCGCACCTGCCCGAAATCGGAAAACGCATCAAAACGACCGGTCTGCCAGTCTTTTGAGTCGTGAAAGCTGCGCAGCCCGTTGGCCTCGAACAGCCGGTGCAACGAGGTGGTGCCGCAGCGCGGGTGGCCGATCACGAAATACTTGACCGCCTGCCGGTCGCCCTTGGGGGTGACGAGGAAATGCAGCCGCATCCGCGCGCGGATCACGGCAAAGGCAATGTCGTTGAGGTCGGTGGTGCGGCGTGCGTCGGTCATCAGATGATCTCGTCCTCATCAAACAGCGCGCCCACATCGAGATGGGCGCTGATGCCTTCGGCCTCGGCCTCGGCGCGCGGGGTCTCGGCGATGTGAAACAGGGCGTCGCCCTCGTAGACCACGGGCATGTTGGTGCGCCCGATCACGATGCCGGTATGCTCGGCGATGATTTCGCTTTCGATATCGCCAAAGGCATTGGCCACCGCGCCGAGCATGGTGCCCGGTGCCACCGCGTCGCCAAGCCCGACAAAGCCGCGAAACAGCCCGCCGCGTGGCGCGCGATACCACGACGATGCGCGCGCGCGCATCGGGCGCGCCCTGCTGCGCGGCACGCCCTTGGCCCCGATCATGCCAAGGCGGTGCATCACCCGCAACGTGCCCGCCACCCCGGCGCGCGCCGCCGCCTCGTCAAAGCGCAGCCCCTCGCCGCCCTCGTAGAGCAGCACATCGATGCCCGCCTCTTCGGCGGCCATGCGCAGCGAGCCGTCGCGCAGTTTCGACTCCATCATCACCGGCGCGCCGAACGCCGCCCCGAGATCGGCGAGCCGGTCATTACCGGGGGTGAGGCGGATCTGCGGCAGGTTGCTGCGATGGATCGCCGCCGAATGCAGATCAATCCCCACATCCGAGCGGCGCACCACCTCCTCCATGAAGATATGCGCAAGCTGCGATGCCATCGACCCCGACGGAAGACCGGGAAACACGCGGTTGAGATCGCGACGGTCCGGCAAATAGCGCGAATGGTTGAGAAACCCGAAGGTATTGACGATCGGCACCGCCAGCAGCGTGCCCGCCATTGACTGCAACGGCGTGGCGCGCAACACGCGCCGCACGATCTCGACGCCGATCACCTCGTCGCCGTGAACCGCCGCCGAGAGAAACAGCACCGGCCCGTTGCGCCGCCCGTGGATCACCTCGACCGAGAGATGAACGGGGGTGTGATTGGAAAGCTGGCTTACGGGTATATCGACGCGGGCGCGGGTGCCGGGGGCCACCCGCTTGCCGCCGATCTCGAATGGGGTGCGTTTCGCCATGTGCCGCCTTTCATGCCTTCCAGAGGATTAGGCAATCGCGGTGGGCGTGTCCATGCCGGTCATCTCCCACGATCGCGGCATCGTGCGCTATCCGGGCGGTCGGGTGACGGTGATGTATCTCGGCCATGTGGTCGGGTTTGGCACCACCGATCAGGTTTTCCCGCCGCCCTGTCACTCCTCTACCGAGGCGCTGCTCTGGGCGGTGTCGGTGAAAGCGGCAGGTGCCGGGCGGCCTTTGCGAACGCGAGGGCCGCCCCTGCCACGCTTAATGCCCCGTGATCATCTCGGCTTGTCTCACGATCACCTCGGCCTGTTTGATCGAGGCTATATCGACAAGGCGGCCCTTGTAGGTGGTGGCCCCTTCGCCGCGCGCCTTGGCCTCTTCCATCGCTTTCAGGATCTCGCGGGCCTCTTGAACCGCCTCATCCGAGGGCGTGAAGACCTCATTGGCAAGCGCCACCTGCTTGGGGTGGATCGCCCATTTGCCGACCATGCCGAGCGTGGCCGAGCGGCGCGCCTGAGCGCGAAATCCCTCGTCATCCGAGAAATCGCCGAACGGGCCATCCACGGGCAAGAGGCCATGCGTGCGGCAGGCGGCGACGATGGCGGTCTGCACCCAATGCCACGGGTCGGACCAGTATTTCGCGCCCTCGTGCAGCATGTAGTAATTTTCCTGCGTGCCGCCGATGCCGGTGGTCTGCATCCCCATCGAGGCGGCGAAATCCGCTGCCCCAAGGCTCAGCGCCTGCATTCGGGGGCTGGCGGCGGCAATCTCCTCGACATGGGCGATGCCCGCCGCCGTCTCGATGATCGCCTCGAAGCTGATCCGCTTGGCACGGCCCTTGGCCGCCTCGATCGACGATACCAGCGCATCGACGGCATAGATATCGGATGCGCAACCCGCCTTGGGGATCATGATCTGGTCAAGCCGGTCGCCCGCCTGTTCCAGCAGATCCACCACATCGCGATACCAGAACGGCGAATCGAGGCCGTTGATACGCACCGAGAGATATTTGTTGCCCCAGTCCACCTCGTTGATCGCGGCGATGGTGTTGGCGCGCGCGGCGTCCTTGTCGGAGGGGGCAACCGCATCCTCAAGGTCGATATTGATGACATCGGCCTCACTTGCCGCCATCTTCTCGAACAGCTTGGTGTTGGAGCCGGGGCCGAAAAGCTGGCAGCGGTTGGGGCGCGCAGGCGCGGGGGGTTGCAGGCGAAAGCTCATCTTGGATCGCTCCCTTGGTTCGGAAATTGCATGGATACTGTGCCTCGAGGTATGAAATTGCGTGCATCTGCGCAAGCCGGTTTCGTGCGCCCTCGCATACGGGGTAGATCGCGATGTGAGGTGAAGATTATTCGCAAAACACGCCAGTTCAGCGAACAAATCACCAAAATATCATGCGCGCACGTTCATTTCGGCAGAACATGGCGCAGCATCCGGGGCATGTTGCCATGACACTTGCCCCCGGAGGACAGCCCCATGATCGAGACCCCATATCTGCTTTTCCTCGGCGACGCGCCCGACATGCTCGCCGCCAAGGTCGCCATCGGCATCCGCGACTGGCGGCCAGAGAATGCGCTTGGCCAGATCCGCCTGCCCGGTTGCGGGGCCGATCTGGGGCTTGCCGACATGATGCTGGAAGAGGCCAGAGAGGCGGGCGCGAAAACCGTGGTCATCGGCGTGGCCAATCGCGGCGGCGTGATCTCGGCGGCGTGGAAAGAGGTGTTGGTCAGGGCGCTGGAAATGGGGTTCGATCTTGCCTCGGGGCTGCACAACCTGCTGCGTGACGAGGGCGATCTGGTGGCCGCTGCACAGACCCACGGCGGCACATTGCATGACGTGCGCGTGCCCACCGTGGGCTATCCCATCGCCAATGGGGTGAAGCGGACCGGCAAACGCTGTCTTGCCGTGGGCACCGATTGTTCGGTCGGCAAGATGTATACCGCGATGGCGATGGAGGCCGAGATGGTGGCGCGCGGCATGAAGGCCACGTTCCGCGCCACCGGGCAGACCGGCATCCTCATCACCGGCCACGGCGTGCCGCTCGACGCCGTGATCGCGGATTTCATGGCCGGATCGGTGGAATACCTCACCCCCGACAATGATCCCGATCACTGGGACATGATCGAGGGGCAGGGGAGCCTGTTTCATGTTTCCTATTCGGGGGTGACGATGGCGCTCATTCATGGCGGACAGCCCGACGCGCTGATCCTGTGCCACGAGCCGACGCGCGCGCATATGCGCGGCCTGCCCGGCCATGCGGTGCGCTCGCTGGCGGAGTTGCGCGACACCGCCCTGCCGCTGGCGCGGGTGTCGAATCCGGCCTGCGAGGTCGCGGGCGTGGCGGTCAACACGCAACACATGGAGGAGGCGGAGGCACGCGCCTACCTCGCCGGGGTGGAGGCCGAAATGAGCCTGCCCGCCACCGACCCTTACCGCTTTGGCGCGGGAAAGCTGATGGATGCGCTGGCGGCGATGTGAGAGTGAGTATTTGAAGCAAGATGAAGCGGGGGACGGCGTGCAGATCACGGTAACGCAAGAGCGCTTTCGGCTGGCGCAGGTCTTTACCATCAGTCGCGGCTCGCGGACCGAGGCGCAGGTGCTGACGGTGACAGTGACCGAGGGCGGCGCGACGGGGCGCGGTGAATGCGTGCCCTATGCCCGCTATGGCGAGACGCTCGATAGCGTGGCGGCGCAGATCGCGGGCCTGCCAGAGCGGTTTGATCGCGCCGCGCTCCAAGATCTGCTGCCGCCCGGCGCGGCGCGCAACGCGGTCGATTGCGCGCTGTGGGATTTGCGGGCGAAACAGGCCGGCCGCCGGGTGTGGGAGATTGCGGGCCTGCCCGCGCCGGGGCCGGAGATCACCGCCTACACGCTCTCGCTCGATACGCCGCAGGCGATGGAGGCGCAGGCCGCGCGCCATGCGCACCGGCCCCTGCTCAAGATCAAGCTGGGCACGCCCGATGACATGCCGAGGCTGGAGGCGGTGCGGCGCGGTGCGCCCAAATCGCGCATCATCATCGACGCCAACGAGGGATGGAGCGCGGAGATCTACGCCGATCTCGCGCCGCATCTGGTGCGGCTTGGCGTCGCGCTTGTGGAACAGCCGCTGCCCGCGGGGCAGGATGACGCGCTTTTGGGCCTCGCCCGCCCGGTGCCGCTTTGTGCCGATGAGAGCTGCCATGACCGCGAAAGCCTGCCCGCGCTCAGGGGCAAATACGACATGGTCAATATCAAGCTCGACAAGACCGGCGGGCTTTCGGAGGCGCTTGCCCTGCGTGAGTCCGCCCGCGCCGGGGGCTTCGGTATCATGGTGGGCTGCATGGTCGGATCGAGCCTCGCCATGGCGCCCGCCGTGCTGGTGGCGCAAGGCGCGGGCGTGACCGATCTTGACGGCCCGCTGCTTCTGGCCGAAGACCGGGAGAACGCTTTGACATATGACGCCGCCGGGGTTCACCCGCCCGACGCGGCCCTTTGGGGATAACGACCATGCGCACTGTTTACGTGAACGGAGACTACCTGCCCGAGACCGAGGCCACCGTGTCGATCTTTGACCGGGGGTTTCTCATGGCCGACGGGGTCTATGAGGTCACGAGCGTGTTGGACGGCAAGCTGATTGATTTCGCAGGCCACCTCGCGCGGCTGGAGCGGTCGCTGTCGGAACTGGACATGAAGAAGCCCGCCGCTTTTGACGATCTGCTCGACATCCACCGCGAATTGGTGCGCGTCAACGACATCACCGACGGTCTCGTTTACCTGCAAGTCACGCGCGGCAGCGATGGCGACCGCGATTTCGCCTTTCCCGACCCCGCGACGACCGAGCCGACGCTGGTGCTGTTTACCCAATCGAAACCGGGCCTTGCCGACAATCCGGCGGCAAAGGCGGGCATCAAGGTGATCGGCATCGAGGATATCCGCTGGGGCCGGCGCGACATCAAGACGGTGCAGCTTCTCTATCCGTCGATGGGAAAGATGATGGCCAAGGCGGCGGGCGCGGATGACGCCTGGATGGTCGAGGACGGGCATGTGACCGAGGGCACCTCGAACAACGCCTATATCGTCAAGGGTGGGCGTATCATCACCCGGCAGCTTTCCAACGACATCCTGCACGGCATCACCCGCGCCGCCGTGCTGCGTTTCGCGCGCGAGGCGCAGATGCAGGTGGAGGAACGCCCCTTTACCATCGACGAGGCGAAGGCGGCGGATGAGGCATTCGTGACCTCGGCCAGCGCCTTTGTCATGCCGGTGGTCGAGATCGACGGCGCAGTGATCGGCACGGGCAAGCCGGGGCCGGTGGCCACGCGCCTGCGCGAGATTTACCTCGAGGAAAGCCGCAAGGCGGGGGTTTGAGCGTGTCCGCGCACATAGGCTGGGCGAATTCGTGGAATTGAGCGATCAGCGCAGATGATACATCCTTGGGGCGTGCCAGAAAAGGAGCCGCGCCCATGACCCCCGTCCATCCCGAAACCCGCATCGGTCATGTCCACCTCAAGGTTTCTGATCTGGAGCGCGCCATCGGCTTTTATTCCGGCGTGCTGGGCTTTGAACTCACGCAATACTATTCCGGCGGAAGGGCGGCGTTTCTGTCGGCGGGGGGCTATCACCACCATATCGGCCTCAACACCTGGGAGAGCCTTGGTGCCACGCCGCCGCCGCCGGGCCATACCGGGCTTTTCCACACCGCGTTTCTCTATCCTGACCGCGCTGCGCTGGGCGATGCGCTGCGGCGTGTGCTCGATGCAGGCCTTGCCCTCGACGGCGCAGCCGATCACGGGGTGAGCGAGGCCATCTACCTGCGCGATCCGGATGACAACGGCGTCGAGCTTTACCGCGACAAGCCCGAGGCCGAGTGGCCCCGCGACGCCGACGGGCGGCTGGCGATGGTCAACGCGCCGCTTGATCTTGAGGCGCTGCTGGCCGAGGCCCCGGCGCGCGCCTGATCCCTCTGGACGCTCCCGCGCGTCGCGCCTAACCTGCGTGCACAAAACGGGAGAACAGCACATGGCGACAGGCACCAATATCCGCACCTGGTTCGAGGGCCGCTGGCACGACGGCGACATCGCGGTGATGAAGGCCGCCGACCACGGCATGTGGCTGGGATCATCGGTATTCGACGGCGCGCGATACGTGGACGGGATCATCCCCGATCTCGACCGCCATTGCGCCCGCCTCAACACCTCGGCAGAGGCGCTGATGGTCACGCCGACGGTGAGCGCGCCACAGATGGAGGCGATCATCCGCGAGGGCCTTGCCGTCTATCCCAGGGAGGCCGCGATCTATATCCGCCCGATGTATTGGGCGCTCGACGGCGGGCATCTGGGCGTGCTGCCCAAGGAGGGGGCCACCGGCTTTGCCATCAGCCTCGAGGAAATCCCGATGCCGCTGCCCGGCACCGCCACGACGCTGTGCCGCACGCGCTTTCGCCGCCCCGTGCTCGAGGATGCGGTGGTCAATGCCAAGGCGGGCTGTCTTTATCCCAACAACGCGCGGATGCTGAAAGAGGCGCGTGACCGGGGCTTTGGCAATGCGCTGGTGGCCGATGCGCTGGGCAACGTGGCCGAGACGGCGACGGCCAATGTCTTTGCCGTGCGCGATGGCGAGGTGTTTACCCCCATCGCCAACGGCACATTTCTGGCGGGCATCACCCGCGCGCGCCATATCGACAACATGCGCCGCGATGGCATGACGGTGCACGAGACGGTGATGAGCTTTGACGATTTTGCCGCCGCCGACGAGGTGTTTCTTTCTGGCAACCTCACCAAGGTGACGCCGGTCTCGGCCTTTGAGGACACGCATTACCGGCCCGGCCCCGTCACCGAGCGGGTGCGGCAGCTTTACTGGGACTGGGCGCATTCCGCCGGACGGTGATCCGGCGCGCGGGGTGCCGCGTATCACACTGGTCATCAAGGGAGGTTTCCATGCGCCTGATCGCCACGTTTCTTGCCATTTTCCTCGCCCTGCCCGCCGCCGCGCTTGATCGTGCCGCCCCCTTTGGCAATATCGACGGCGGGGAGTTGCGCCTGTCGGATTGGGCCGGAAAGCCGGTGCTGGTCGTCAATACCGCTTCGCATTGCGGCTTTACCCCCCAATACGAGGGGCTTCAGGCGCTCTATGATCGCTACCGCGCGCGCGGGTTGATCGTTCTGGCGGTGCCATCCGATGATTTCCGGCAGGAACTCGGCACCGACGCCGAGGTCAAGGAATTCTGCGAGGTCAATTTCGGCCTCGACCTGCCCATGACGACGATTACCCCGGTCAAGGGACCAAAGGCACACCCGTTCTATGCCTCGCTGGCCTCCGAGACCGGATTTGTGCCCTCCTGGAATTTCAACAAGGTGCTGATTGCCCCCGATGGCCGGGTGGCGGGCACATGGGGGGCGATGACGCGGCCCCTCTCGAACGCGATCACCCGCGAGGTAGAGGCCCTGTTGAGCGAGTAGCGCCCCCGCCTTCTCGAGGCCAGGCCGTCTCAGCCCGCGCGCACTTGGGTCCGCTGCTCGCCCAGCCCGCTGATCCGAAGCACCATCTCGTCACCCGCGACCAGGAACCGCGGCGGCTTCTGGCCCATGCCCACGCCCGGCGGCGTGCCGGTGGCGATCACGTCGCCCGGCTCCAGCGTCATGATCGTGCTCAGGTAAGAGACGATCCCGGCCACGCCAAAGATCATTCGCGCGGTGTTGCCGGTCTGCATGGCCGCACCATTCACCTCGGTCACAAGATCGAGCGCCTGCACATCCCCCACCTCATCGGGGGTGACAAGCCAAGGGCCAACCGGCGCGAAGGTGTCACAGCTCTTGCCCTTGGTCCATTGCCCCGACCCTTCGAGTTGCAGCGCGCGCTCGGACACGTCGTTGACGATGGTATAACCCGCCACATGGCTCAGCGCCTGCGCCTCATCCACGTATTTCGCGCGGCGGCCGATGACGATGCCAAGCTCGACCTCCCAGTCGGTCTTGACCGATCCACGCGGCAACACCACCGGATCAAAGGGGCCGTTCAGCGCGGTCAGCGCCTTGAGAAACACCAGCGGCTCGGTCGGTGGCTCGGCTCCAATCTCGGCGGCGTGGTCGCTGTAATTCAGGCCGATGCCGATGATCTTGCCGATGGCCCCCACCGGCACCCCGATCCGGGGCGTGCCCGTCACCAGCGGCAGCGCCTCGGGGTTGACCCGTGGCAAGGCACCAAGCACCTCGCCCGCAAGATCGGGTAGCACGCCTGACAGATCCCTCAACCGCCCCTCGGAATCGAGCACGGCGGGGCGCTCCTGCCCCCGCTCCCCAAAGCGTGCAAACCGCATGACATCCCTCCTGTTGCGCCGTCGCGGGCAGCATAGCCGCCAGAGGGCGTCGCGCAAGGGCGCGCGATGCGGGGTTGAGGCGTGCCGCCGCGCCCCCTATGTCTGGGGTCCATCAACAGACGAGGTTTTCGCCCATGCCCATGCTCCCCTTTCCCGCCCTTGACGCCAACGCCTCTTCGGGGGGCAAGGATCTGGGCCGCCTGCCGGAATGGGACCTGAGCGATCTCTACACCGCACCCGACGCCCCCGAGCTTGCCCGCGACCTGGAGTGGCTCGAGGCCGAATGCGCGCGCTTCGCCGCCGATTACGAGGGCAAGCTCGCGGATCTCGACGCCGCCGGGCTGCTGGAGTGCCTGCATCGCGACGAGGCGATCAGCCGGGTGGCTGGGCGGATCATGTCCTATGCGGGCCTGCGCTATTACCAGCACACCACCGATTCGGGCCGTGCCAAGTTCCTGTCGGACTGCCAGGAAAAGATCACCAGTTTCACCACCCCGCTGGTGTTCTTCTCGCTGGAGCTGAACCGCCTCGACGAGGCCGCGCTCACCGCGATGTATGCCGAGAGCGCCGATCTCGCGCGCTACGCCCCGGTGCTGCGCCGCATTCGCGCGATGAAGCCCTACCAGCTTTCCGACGAGCTGGAGAAGTTTCTCCACGATCTCGGCGTGGTGGGAGACGCCTGGGAGAGGCTCTTTGACGAGACCATCGCCGGGCTGAGCTTTACCGTCGATGGCGAAGAGATGGGGATCGAGGCCACGCTCACCCTGCTCACCGATCACGACCGCGAGAGGCGCGAGGCGGCGGCGCGCGAACTGGCGCGGGTGCTGGGCGAAAACCTGCGCATCTTTGCCCGTGTCCACAACACCCAGGCCAAGGAAAAGGAGGTGCTCGATCGCTGGCGCGGGATGCCCTCGGCGCAGATGGGGCGGCACCTCAGCAACGATGTCGAGCCGGAGGTGGTCGAGGCGCTGCGCGCGGCGGTGGTCGCGGCCTACCCGCGCCTCTCGCACCGCTATTACGAATTGAAACGCAAATGGCTGGGGCTTGAGCGGATGCAGATCTGGGACCGCAACGCGCCCTTGCCGATGGAGAACCCGCGCACCATCCCCTGGGACGAGGCGCGCGTCACGGTGATGGATGCCTATGTAGGCTTTGCCCCCGAAATGGCCGATCTTGCCGCACCCTTTTTCGAGCGGGGCTGGATCGACGCGGGCGTGAAACCGGGCAAGGCACCGGGTGCCTTTGCCCATCCCACCGTGACCGACGCGCATCCCTATGTGATGCTGAATTACCTCGGCAAGCCGCGCGACGTGATGACGCTGGCGCACGAGCTTGGCCACGGGGTGCATCAGCGCCTCGCCGCTGGCCAAGGCGAGCTTCTGGCCTCGACCCCGCTGACGCTGGCGGAAACGGCCTCTGTCTTCGGCGAGATGCTGACCTTTCGCCGGATGCTCGCCGGGGCGCAAACGCAGGCCGAGCGCAAGGTGCTTCTCGCGGGCAAGGTCGAGGACATGATAAACACCGTGGTGCGCCAGATCGCGTTCTACGATTTCGAATGCAAGCTGCACGCCGCGCGCCGCGAGGGCGAGTTGACCCCCGACGACATCAACGCGCTGTGGATGTCGGTGCAGGCCGAGAGCCTCGGGCCCGCGTTCGATTTCATGGACGGGTATGAGACCTTTTGGGCCTATATCCCGCATTTCGTGCACTCGCCCTTCTACGTCTATGCCTATGCCTTTGGCGACGGGCTGGTAAACGCGCTCTACGCCGTCTACGAGGCCGCGCCCGAGGGCTTTGAGGAGAAATATTTCGACATGCTGCGCGCGGGCGGCTCCAAGCACCACAAGGACCTACTCGCCCCCTTCGGCCTCGACGCCAGCGACCCGGCGTTCTGGAACAAGGGGCTGTCGATGATCGAGGGGATGATTGACGAGCTGGAGGCGATGGAGGGCTAGACCCCTTCTGCCTGCGCCCGGATATACCGTCGGGAGCCTCCGGCGGGGATATTTGTGGCCAGAAGAAACACGGGAAGGCGCGAAGGCCCTCCCGTGCGAAACACGCAAGGTGCTTCTCCTGGCGCGATCATCGGCGTCCCCGCCTGTACCGCAAGACGATGATGTGTGATTCCGGTTAACAAAACGTTGTTTCTTCTGGCAAAAAATATCCTAGGGTGAATTGGCCGCAGGCCAAGAGGGGCAACGCCCCTGCCTTGCTTCAACGGGCTGTCCTTCGATCCGCGCCTTTCGTCTCGTTGCAATCCTGGCACCGACGCGGCGCGGGTCAAGCCTCCGGCCGTCAGCGCGGCACGGCGTTGGGGCCGGGCAGCCTGAGCGTTAGCGCGCCCAGCGCCCCGGCGGCGGGGCGTCTGGATTCCGAGAGGAAGCGGTTGAGTATCTCGATGGCGGCGGGAGAGGTGACGGGGACGTTGTGATTATAGGCCTCGCCGGTGGCCAGCGCCGAGAAGTCGATCACCTGCACATCGGGCCGCGTGATCTCTTCGGCGGAGTCGATCACACCGAGGCGCGGTTTTCGCCCGGTGATGAAGCCCGACAGCGTCAGCGCCCGGTCGGCGCGGGTGATGAAGATGAAGAACGGCTGCGGCAGGTTTCCGATCGCCTCGGCCTGACGTGCGAACACGTCCGGGTCGATATCGGGCGACATCAGCACCACGCCGCTCAGCCGCGCAAGCGCCGTGCGATCCCCCAAGAGCGCGATCTGGCGCAGCGCCTCCATCACCAGTTGCGAGCCCATCGAATGCGCAAGAATAAACACCCGGTCGCCGCGCCCGGCGGTCAGCCGCTTGATCAGCGCCACGAGATCGTCTCGCACGAAAAGCACGCTGTCGCGGTCATAGACATAGCCGAGCGGATCGCCCGCCGAGGGCCAAGAGAACAGCAGTGCCGGCATGGTCATCTCGAAATCGGTGCGGATTTGCGCCAGCCGATACATCGCCTCCGACAGCGTGTTGTTGTAGCCGTGGACATAAAGCAGGGTCTCGCGCCCCGCACCTTCTGCGCGCAAACCGGCAATGAGGCGTGTCGCATCGCCAAGCACCTCTGTGCCGGTGACGACGAAATCGGTGGCCGCATCGGGCTTGCCCTCGGGCCATTCGATCTGGCCTGGCATATGCGTCGGCGGCACCGAGATATCGGCGCGGAAATAGTTCAGCCCCGGTTTCCGCGCGGTTCCGAATTGTGGCCCGGCCTTGTCGAGCGGGAGGCTGGTGGCCACATGGATCGTCTGAATGGTCGCTGCCGGATCGGGGGCGGCGCGCATGGCGGTGGGGCGCGGCGCACAGCCCGCCAGCAGCACCATCGCCAGAACCGTGACTATCCGCAAACCGCCCATGTGCCAACGCCCCTATCACCCCCCTCCTCATAGTCGAGCGAGGCGCGTCTTCCAAGGTTCAGCTTGCGGTCAGCATTCCTTTTTCCTGCGCGAGGCTGCGCATCCGCTTTTGCAGCTTTTCAAAGGCGCGCACCTCGATCTGGCGAATCCGCTCGCGGCTCACGTCATATTGCGCGCTCAGATCCTCGAGCGTGACGGTTTCTTCGCTAAGGCGGCGCTGCGTCAGGATATCGCGTTCGCGCTCGTTGAGCACATCCATCGCCTGCGCCAGCAATTCGCGGCGGGCCTGCAACTCGTCGCGCGCCTCGTAATCGCCGGCCTGATCGGCGCCTTCATCCTCGAGCCAGTCCTGCCACTGCATCGCCCCCTCGCCCTCGGTCCCGACGGTGGCGTTGAGCGAGGCATCCGCCCCGGCCATGCGGCGGTTCATCGAGATCACCTCGTCCTCGGTCACGCCGAGATCGTGGGCGATCTTCTTGACGACCTCGGGGCGCAGGTCGCCCTCTTCGAGTGCGCCGATGCGCGCCTTGGCCTTGCGCAGGTTGAAAAACAGCTTCTTCTGCGCCGAGGTGGTGCCAAGTTTCACAAGGCTCCACGAGCGCAGGATATATTCCTGGATCGAGGCCCTGATCCACCACATCGCATAGGTGGCAAGGCGAAAGCCCTTTTCGGGATCGAAACGCTTGACGGCCTGCATGAGGCCGACATTGGCCTCGGAAATCACCTCGGCCTGCGGCAGGCCGTAGCCGCGATAGCCCATCGCGATCTTGGCCGCGAGGCGCAGGTGGCTCGTGACCATCTTGTGTGCGGCTTCGGTGTCCTGTTCCTCGACCCAGCGCTTGGCGAGCATGTATTCCTCTTCCGGCTCCAAGAGCGGAAACTTGCGAATCTCCTGCATGTAGCGGTTGAGCCCGCCTTCGGGGGTGGGGGCCGGGAGATTTGCGTAATTGCCCATGCGGGTGTCCCTCCTTCATGTATAACGTGTTAACATTGATCTATGCCGTTCGCACGCGCGATCAAGCCTGTTACCTCGTGGATGTTAACGCATCATGCGGCGGGTTCCGGCGAAATTCGGCGAATATGTCGAAATCTCACGTTATTCTGTGCCGCTGTTATCCGTCCCGCGCAAACATGCCAGAAGCGCCGCCATATCGGCGGGCAGGGGCGAGGCAAATCGCAACGCCGCGCCGCTCAGCGGGTGGGTGAAGCCGAGCACCCCGGCGTGAAGCGCCTGCCGGGGAAAGCGGCGCGCCGCCTCGGCCGCACCCTCGGGCAGGGCGCGCGCGGGCAGGCGGCGCGCTCCGCCATAGACCGGATCGCCGATCAGCCCATGCCCGGCATAGGCCATGTGCACGCGGATCTGGTGGGTGCGCCCGGTCTCGAGTCGGCATTCCACCAGCGCCGCCGCCGGCGGCTGGCCAAAGCGCTCCAGCACCTGCACGCGCGTTACCGCGTGGCGGCCACCCGTGGCCACCACCGCCTGTCGCTGGCGGTCGGTGCGGTGACGGGCCAGTTGCGTGCGAATGACAAGCGCGCCGCCCGCCTCGAACCGCAGCCCCGCAAGCCCCTTGAGGCGCGGATCGCCGGGATCGGGCGCGCCATGCGCGAGCGCGAGATAGGCGCGCTCGACCCTGTGCGCGGCGAATTGCGCGGTGAGCCCCTGATGGGCGGTATCGGACTTGGCCACCACCAGAAGGCCGCTGGTATCCTTGTCGATCCGGTGCACGATGCCGGGACGGCGCGCCCCGCCCACCCCCGACAGACGCGCGCCGCAATGGTGCAAAAGCGCGTTCACAAGCGTGCCATCGGGCGTGCCCGGTGCCGGGTGCACCACCATGCCCGCGGGCTTGTCAATGACGATGAGATCGTCATCCTCATAGGCGATGTCGAGGGGGATGGCCTCGGGTTCCATATGGCTCTCGCGGAGTTCGGGCAGGGCGATCTCG
Organism: Roseovarius sp. UBA6217; assembly: GCA_002421985.1. Classification (GTDB taxonomy): domain Bacteria; phylum Pseudomonadota; class Alphaproteobacteria; order Rhodobacterales; family Rhodobacteraceae; genus Roseovarius. The sequence goes on from DISF01000073.1 coordinate 27,286, forward strand.
ATCCGGTCGCCCTCGGCCACGCGCGCCTTGGCGTCGCGCACCACCACGCCGCCCACGCGCACCGCGCCCTCCTCGATCAGCCGGGCAAGCCGGGTGCGCGACAGCGCCGCCGCCTCTGGCACATCGCGCGCCAGCGCCTTATCAAGGCGGGGGGGCGGTGCCGCCCCGATGACAAAGCCAAGCAGGTCCTGCCCCATGTCCGAAAGCCCCCCGCCGGTGAACCCGGCCACGCTGAAATTCCTCGCGCGGCTGGTCACGGTGCTGACCGCCACGATGATCCTCGGGCTTCTAGTGATCGTCGGGCTGCTTGTCACCCGGTTCTGGTCCGAGCCCGCACCGCCCCCACTGCCCGCTTTGCCCGACACCATCACCCTGCCCGAGGGGGCCCGCGCCACCGCCTTTACCCAGGGCGAGGGGTGGTATGCGGTGGTCACGGATGACGGGCGGATATTGGTCTATGACCGCGCGAGCGGCGCGCTGCGCCAAATCGTCACGGTCGAGCAGGGCGAGTAAGGGAAATGGTACCGCCTCCCTGGCTTGAACAGGGGACCTCTGGATCCACAATCCAGCGCTCTAACCAACTGAGCTAAGGCGGCACTGTGGGCGGATTTACCGGTGCCGCCGCCCGATTGCAAGCCTGACGCAAACGGTTTCGCCAGCTTTGTGCGACAAAGGCCCGTCATTCCCGCCGGGATATCCCGAGGCTTGCCAAGGCGGCGCGCAAGGCGTAGCAGATCGCGAGTTTCAGGAGACCGACATGGGCATCAACAGCGAGCGCGACATCGAGGCCAATCTTCAGATCGGGCCAACGGATCAGGGCATGGTGCGTCTTTTCATCGAATCGCAGGGCATCGAGGTGCCGATGGATTTCGAGCCCGACGAGGCCGACGAGATCGCTGAGGAAATCCGCGCCGCCGCACAACTGGCGCGCGCGCGCTCATAGCCGCGGATCGCAGGCCCGGCGCAGGCGGCGCGCGGCATCACGGGCGAATCGCCGGATCAGCGCAGAGCGGCGCGCAGGCGCGAGCCGGGTCTCGGGGGCCATGCGCAGGATCTCGGCATCGAAGGCGTCGGCAATGATAAGGCCGGTGCCCTCGGGCAGAAGATCGGCAGGAAAATCCGCCTCCACCGCCCAGAAATAGCGATCACACCAGCCAAGATAGCCCTGCCATTTGGCATCCGAGATGAAATCGGCGCGGCTTGATTTGCACTCCACCACCCAGATTTCGCCCTTGGGGCCAAGCGCCATCACATCCACGCGCTTGCCCCGCGCGGGCGAAAATTCCTCGATCGGCACGAAATCGTGACTCAGAAGGTGGCGGCACACGCCGCGCGCGATCAACTGGCCGGGTTGTAGGGGGCGCGGTGGTGTATCCATGTGGATATTTTGAACAAAACACGAACGCGCGCAACCCCTTGTCGTGGCCCGCGCAAAGCATTACCTGAGAGGGGTGACGGGTGCTGCCCTTCCCGTGAACGGTTGCATTCCGGTGGCCTTAAGCAATTCCGAGGGAGCTGGCTCTGTCCGGGCCCTGGTCCGGTTACCCGGTGCCCACCTGTAAAAACAGGTCCTCGGGAATGAGAGAACCAAACGGTTGCGTGCGGGCCCGTCACACCCGATCCCCATTACCTGCAATTCCTTGCCGTCATTGGCAACGCGTGGGCGCGGCTCAGCGCCGGGGCCGCACCGGATGCCGCGCGCCGCTCACGGGCACCGGGATGGCGACATGATCGCGATGCAGGACATGCTGCCGCAACCCGCCATGGTGATCGTCGTCATCGTCATCCTTCATCCGCATCACGGCGATAGCGAACTGCACCCCGGCAAAGACAATGCCATTGGCCACCCACAGGATCAGCACCGCAAGCAGGCCATCGCTGCTATGGCTGACGAGGTGCCACAGGTTGGCGATGTTGAACCACAAAAGCAGCCCCACAAACACGCCCGCGAGCCCGAACCCGATGGCAACCTGCGTGATATAAAGCCTGACGAGCTGTGGCATGGTGGACCTCCGTTTACCTCACCTTGAAGCTACGCCCTTGACAAAGGATTACAAGGGACGGATGACACAGCCCCGGCGATGGCGACAAAATGCCTCGCCGCTGTGGCGGGCCGCGCCGAACCGCCCGCAGGTCTGTGCGTTCAGTCGGCCCTCGCGCCGCTTTCCCCGATGATCGAGCACCAAGATTTCCGAGGCGTCGCGCGCCTCATGGGGCCTTGGTCCGGCCGAAATCGGGCGCATCCACGTCCTGCCCCGCCTCGATGATGCCGCGCCGGATGGCGCGGGTGCGGGTGAAATAGGCGTGCAGGTGATCGCCGTCACCGGTGCGGATCGCGCGTTGCAGCGCGAATAGCTCTTCGGTGAAACGCCCCAGAATTTCCAGCGTCGCCTCGCGGTTGTTGAGAAACACATCGCGCCACATTACCGGGTCCGAGGCCGCGATGCGGGTGAAATCGCGAAATCCTGCGGCGGAATACTTGATGACCTCGCTATCGGTCACCCGGCGCAGATCATCGGCCACGCCCACCATCGTATAGGCGATGAGATGCGGCGCATGGCTGGTGACCGCAAGAACAAGGTCGTGATGCTCGGCATCCATTTCGTCGGTATGGCTGCCCAGCGCCTGCCAGAACGTCTCCAGCCGCTCGACGGCGGCGCGGTCGCTGCCCTCCTGCGGCACGATCAGGCACCAGCGGTTGTCAAACAGTTCGGCAAAGCCCGAGCGTGGCCCCGAATGCTCGGTCCCGGCCAGCGGATGCGCGGGCACGAAATGCACCCCCTCGGGCAGGTGCGGCGTGACCGCCTCGATCACCGCGCGCTTGACCGAGCCCACATCGCTCAGCGTGGCACCGGGCTTGAGCGCCGGGGCGATCTCGGCGGCCACCGCCCCCATCGCCCCCACCGGCACGCAGAGCACCACCAGATCGGCCCCCGTCACGGCCTCGGTTGCGCTCTCGCAGACACGATCACACAGCCCGATCTCGCGCGCGATATCGCGGGTCTCGGGGCTGCGGGCATAGCCGGTGATCTCGCCCGCCACGCCCGCGCGCCGCATCGCATGGCACATCGACGAGGCAATCAGCCCCAGCCCGATGAGCGCCACCCGGTCATAGATATGCGCCATCAGCGCGCCCCCCGGAATTGCCCGATTACATGCGCCACCCGGCGGCAGGCGGAATCCTCGCCCACGGTGATCCGCAATCCTTCGGGAAAGCCGTACCCGCCGACCCGGCGCACGATGATCCCATCGGCCCGCAGGGCGGCATCACAGGCCGCGGCCTCTGCCTCCGAGGCAAAGCGCGCCAGAACGAAATTGGCGTGGCTGTCATCCACCGCCACCCCCGCCGCGCGCAACGCCTCAACGAGCCAGCCACGGTTGCGGATCGTGTCACCCACCACCCGTGCAAGCCAGTCGCGGTCCCGCACCGCCGCCTCGGCGGTGGCCAGTTGCGTCTGCGACAGGTTGAAGGGCTGGCGAATGCGGTTCAGCACCTCGATCATCCCGGCCTGCGCATAGCCCCAGCCGATCCGCAGCCCCCCCAGACCGTAAGCCTTGGAAAAGGTGCGCGTCATGATGACATTGCCGCGCGCCTCGACAAGGGCGACGCCACCATCATAGCCCTCGGCAAATTCGGTATAGGCACCGTCAAGCACCAGAATGGCGCTCTCGGGGATGCCCGCCACCAGCCGCGCCAGCTCTGCCTCGGGTAGCATCGTGCCGGTGGGATTGCCGGGATTGGCGATGAACACGATCCGTGTGCGCGGCGTGCAGGCGCGCAGGATCGCGTCCACGTCCACCACGCGCGCGCGCTCGGCCACGCAGACCGGCCTCGCCCCCACCGCATGGGCGAGAATCGGATACATGGCGAATCCGTGCTCGGTATGGATCACCTCGTCGCCCGGCCCGGCATAGGCCTGCGCCACGAATTGCAGCACCTCGTCCGAGCCGACGCCACAGATCACCCGCTCCGCATCGAGCCCGTGCACCTCGGCGATGGCCGCGCGCAATTCCGCATGGTCCGTGCCCGGATAGCGATGCAGCGTCGCAACAGACCGGGCAAAGGCCGCCCTCGCCTTGTCAGAAGGGCCATAAGGGCTCTCATTTGCCGAGAGTTTCAGGACTTCGGATTTACCCGCGATCACGGCTTCGCCGCTCTTGTAGAGCGCGATTTCCATGATACCGGGCTGTGGCGCGATCTTGGTCATGTCATTCCCCGTCTGTCGCCGCAGGTTCTAGCTTTGGCCCGCCGCCTTGGCCAGCACCAAAAGGAAAAGGCCGCAGCGGTTCCCCGTCGCGGCCTTGTCATCGGGATGCAGCGCGATCAGTTCTGCGCGTAATATTCGATGACGAGGTTCGGCTCCATAATCACCGGATAGGGCACATCGCCAAGTGTCGGCGTGCGCACGAAGGTCGCCACCATCTTGGAATGGTCGGCCTCGATGTAATCGGGCACATCGCGCTCGGCCAGTTGCACCGCCTCGAGCACAATGGCAAGCTGCTTCGACTTCTCGCGCACCTCGATCACGTCGCCTTCCTTGACACGGTAGGAGGGGATGTTGACCCGCTGGCCGTTCACCGTGACATGGCCGTGGTTCACGAATTGACGCGCCGCGAAAACCGTGGGCACGAACTTGGCGCGATAGACGACCGCATCAAGACGCCGTTCCAGCAGACCGACCAAAAGCTCGCCGGTGTCGCCGCGCATACGCTCGGCCTCGGCATAGATGCGGCGAAACTGCTTCTCGGTGAGATCACCGTAATAGCCCTTGAGCTTCTGCTTGGCGCGAAGCTGAAGGCCGAAATCCGACATCTTCTGCTTGCGGCGCTGGCCGTGCTGGCCGGGGCCGTATTCGCGGCGGTTCACGGGGGATTTGGGGCGGCCCCAGATGTTTTCGCCCATGCGGCGGTCGATCTTGTACTTGGCAGACGTGCGTTTGGTCACGGCTGGTCTCCTTCTGATATGTCGAAGGGCGTTGTCCTCTGGATTGCTCCCGACAGGCATCCCCTTGCGGGGGCCACCAACACCAATGAAGCCGCGCTTATATACGCCCGCCTGCGCGTGTCAACCGCCCCCTTTCTCTGGTCACGGCAATCGCTTGAAGCAGAGGGGATTCCTGTCGGCTTTGATATGTGATTCTCCGGTATTCGAACGAAGCTTCGGAGATCGCCATGACCACGCCCACTCTGCTTAAGTGATCCACAGGCCTGGATGGCAGACGTCCTTGCGCGCATGTCGGACATCACCGTGTCACGCTTGCCTGAATTGCTCCCGTGGAACTGGAAGACTGAGCAACAAGCCGTCAAGACCGCATGACCGCGCCCTTCGCCGGATGCTTGCGATAGGTCAGCCCCTTCCGATATAGGGCATCTTCGTTGCCATCAGCGTCATGAACTGCACATTGGCTTCGGGCGGCAGATCGGCCATGAGCACCACCGCGCGCGCCACCTCGGCCACATCCATCGTGGGCGGCGGGGTGTCGGGATTGGCGGCGATGATCCCCTCCAGCAACTCGGTGCGCGCGTTGCCGATGTCGATCTGCCCGCAGGCGATGTCAAAGGCGCGGCCATCGAGGCTGAGCGTTTTGGTCAGCCCGGTAATGGCGTGTTTGGTGGTGGTATAGGCGACTGATCCGGGGCGCGGCGCGTGCGCCGAGATCGAGCCATTGTTGATGATCCGCCCGCCCTGCGGCACCTGCCGCCGCATCTGCGCGAACGCCGCCTGCGCACAGAGAAACATGCCATGCAGGTTCACATCGACCACCTGCCGCCACTCGTCATAGCCCAGCTCGTCGATCAGCGCCGCGCGCCCGAAACTGCCGGCGTTGTTGAAGAGCACATCGAGCCTGCCCGCCCTCTCGGTGAACGCCGCGAAACAACGCGCCACATCCTCGGGCGATGTCACGTCGCCCGGCAGGGTCACGGCGTGCTCATGCCCCCCGGCCACCGCCTTCAGTGCGCCCTCACGCCGCGCCATCAGCCCCACGCGCCAGCCCGCATCGAGAAAGGCACGCGCGCAGGCGGCCCCGATCCCGGCGCTGGCCCCGGTGATGAGAATGGATTTCATGGCTCTCCCTCCCTCGCGAGTTCCAATGCCACCGGCCTTGCCTGCAAGTCGTCGATGCCAAGCGGCGCGGTGGGTTTCGACAGCCGGTTGCGCACCACCCAGTAGAGCCGATCCTCGGCGCGGGTGATCGCCACATAGGCCAGCCGCTTCCACAAGGGCTGCCCGGCCTCCGAGCGGCCCATGCGCGCGGCGGCATGGATATCGGGGGCAAAGACCTGCACATCGCGCCACTGGCTACCTTGCGCCTTGTGGATCGTCACCGCCGCCCCGTGCAGGAACGTGGCCCCCATATTGGCGGCATAGGGGATGAACGGCTCTTCCTCGCCCGGCTTCTCGATCTTGACGATCGAGGCCGCCGAGAGGCGCGGATCCTCGGCCCCGATGACATGCAGCCGCGAGAAGCCGGGCCGCTTGCCAGGGCCGAGATAGATCACCTGCGCGCCCTTGATGAGGCCGCGCGCCTCGAGATCAAGCCGCTTCTTGCGATGCTTGAGCGGCAGCTCGATCCCGTCGCAAATAAGCGGCTCGCCCTCCAGGAGCGCGGTTTCCGGCGCGCCATGCACGGCCCGAAACGCATTGATAAGGCGGATGCGCGTGTCGTTGCGCCAGACAAGCACCGGCGAACGCGCCATCAGATCGACCTCGACGCGCTCGGCCCAGCGCACCCGCTCGTCGCGCCGCGCCGCCTCTTCGATCATCCGCTCGAAATGGTGAAATTCCAGCGCCGGATCGGCCAGCGCATGGGCCAGATCAAGGATCGGGTTATCGGCATCCTGCCGGTGGATACGGCTGAGCGTCAGCAGGTCGGGCGCGGGCAGGGTCTCGAACACCATCCCGCCGGTGGATTTCACGGGCGGCAATTGCGCCGGATCGCCGAACAGGATCAGCGTTGGAAAAATCTCCTGCAAATCCTCGAACTGCTTTGCGTCGAGCATACTCGCCTCGTCGACAAGGCCGATATCAAGCGGCTCGTCGCGCCGCGTCCAGCCGGTGATGAAATCCGACCCGCGCAAGCCCGCGGCGGCCAGCGCGCCGGGGATGGATTTCTGCGTCTGGTAAAACGCCAGCGCGCGATCGAGCGCCTGATCGGTCAGCCCCTCGATCTCGGGGCGCTCTCCCTGTCCTGCCAGCCATTCGGCGATCTTCTCGTATTCCGGGTGATAGACCGGGGTATAAAGGATGCGGTGGATGGTGGTTGCGGGCACCCCGCGCATCCGCAGCACGCTTGCCGCCTTGTTGGTGGGCGCAAGAATGGCCAGCGTGCGCCGGTCGCGCCGTTTGCGCCCCTCCCAATCGCCCGAGACCACATCGACGCCCGCCTCCTCCAGCGCGCGATAAAGCGCGGCCAGAAGCAGCGTCTTGCCCGATCCGGCCTTGCCGATCACGGCCAGCGCCACCTGCTTGCCCTCGCGCGGGGGGGTGAGCGTGCCGCCCTCGATATCCACGCCAACCCCGCGCAGCGCCAGCGCGATGCGATCATGGGCTTCGGCCTGATCCGGCGAATAGCTCGGCGCGGTGTCGATCATGCGGCCCCCTGCCTCATCGCGGGGCCTTGCGCCTGGCCAGCGCGCGCAGGCGCGTGGTGGATGTAGTAAAGCGCATCGGTCTTCGAGAGCGCGGGTTGCATGGGTTTCTCCGTGATGATCGGCAACGGTGGCAGCGGCGGCACCCTAGGCGGCAGCCTCGGGGAATGGCAAGGCGGCAGGTGGCCCGGACGGGGAGAGGGCCCGCCCCTTTCCCCGCATCAGAGCGATATATTCGGACGGCTTCCCCGGATTTCATGGTAAATCGTTTGCGCGGACGGGAGAGACATCCCGCCGGGGTCAGTGCAAAAGGAACCAACATGCTTCAAGAGTTCAAGGATTTCATCGCCAAGGGCAATGTCATGGACATGGCCGTGGGCATCATCATCGGCGCGGCGTTTACCGCGATTGTCGGCTCGCTCGTGTCCGACCTCATCAACCCGATCATCAGCCTGTTTCTCGGCGGAATCGACTTTTCCGGCCTCTATGTGGTGCTTGGCTCGGGCGAATATGCCTCCATCACCGCCGCCGAAGAGGCAGGTGCCGCCGTCTTCGCCTATGGCCGGTTCATCATGGCGGTGATCAATTTCCTCATCATCGCCTGGGTTGTGTTCCTGCTGGTAAAGGCCGTGAACCGCGCCAAGAGCGCCGTATCGGCCCCCGAAAAGCCCGCACCGGCAGCAGATCCCGGCCCATCAGAGCTCGATATCCTTATCGAAATCCGCGACGCGCTCAGGAAATGAGCCGCTGACACCGGGGATGGGTCCGCAGCCCTGCGGGCCCGTCACACCCGGTGATAGGGGCTGCCTGCAAGGATCGAGGCCGCGCGGTAAAGCTGCTCGGTGAGCATCACGCGCACCAGCATATGCGGCCAGACCATGCGCCCGAGTGACAGCGACAGATCGGCCCGTGCCCGCAGGCCAGCGGCAATCCCGTCCGCCCCGCCGATGAGAAACGCCACGTCACCGCAGCCCCCATCGCGCCACTCTGCCAGCCGGTCGGCAAAGTCTGGCGAGGCCATCGGCGCCCCCCGCTCGTCAAGCGCCACCACCACCGCGCCCTGCGGGATAGCGCGCTCCAGGAGCGCGGCCTCGGCCTCCATGCCGCCACCCTTGCGGTCCTCGACCTCGTGAATGATGAGCGGACCAAGCCCCAAGGCCCGTCCCGTCCGGTCAAACCGGGTGGTGTAATCACCGATAAGGGCGCGTTCCGGGCCGGTGCGCAAGCGGCCCACCGCACAGAGATGCACGCGCATTCAGCCCCGGACGGCTGTCGGCCCGGCGGGCTGCCACATCTTCTCGAGTTGATAGAAATCGCGCACCTCGGGGCGAAACACATGCACGATCACGTCGCCGGTGTCGATCAACACCCAGTCGCCGAGATCCTTGCCCTCGGTGCGGGACAGCACGCCGTGATCCTGTTTGAGCCGCTCCACCAGATGCTCGGAGATCGCCGCGACCTGCCGCGAGGACCGGCCCGAGGCGATCACCATGTAATCGCCCATTGCGGTCTTGCCGCGCAGGTCGATCTGCACGACATCCTCGGCCTTGTCATCGTCGAGAGATTTCAGGATGGCGGCAAGCTGCGCTTCGCTATCGGCTTGGGGCAGCGGGATCATGTGAACCGCCGGGGTATCAGCGGCAGGGGCCGCGTGAGACATGAGAGACAGGACATCGTCCTCCTTGGCTGCGCACCGCAACGCCCCGGTGCAAGGCGTAAACGCATCCTAGCAAGGCAAGCGCGACTTTTCAATCAACCAAGCACTCATGCACGGGAATATGATATCGGTCCCTTCGCGATTTGTGTGGGCGATGCGCGCTGGCCTTTTCAGGCTGGCCACCGTGGGTCGGCAGGCTTGACCGGGGGGGAAATGCCCGGTAACCTTTGCGTCAGGCCTTGGATGATCGGGGCCGGGGTTTGGTTGGCGATGGGGTTTCTCGCGCGGATTGCAGGCATGACACGGGGCAGGGTCGCCCCGGCGCTTCTTGTGCTGCTTCTGGGTGTGCGCGTGGCCACTGCCGCGGCCGTTGACTGCCAGCATGAGCTTGCCAGTGCCGCGCGCGCCGCAGAACAGGCGCAGGAGGCGCTCCGCAAAGAGGCGGCGGTGCTTGGCGGGAAATTGTGCCGTGTCGAGGCAGGGACCGCCACGGCCCATGAAGAGACCGGCCCGCATCTTTACCCGCCCTGTCCGTTCTTCAAATCGCCGGTCACGCTTCCATCAATCACCACCAATGCCACCGCGCGGAACCTGGCGTTTTCGTGGCTGGTCCCGGCCATTGGCGGGCCTGCCATCCGCGCGCAGGCCCCCCGCGCGGCCTATAGCCCGCGCGCGCCGCCACGGGTGACGCTGAGATAACCGGCCTCTGTGCCCGGCGGATCATCTCTTGCGGCGTGCCGTTCTCCTTCGGCGTTTCGCATCTCCAGCGGGATATCCACCGGGGGTTGCAGGCCGGGATATTGGCCCCGTCGCCCTCTCCAGCGGGCTGGCGGGGCATCTTGTTTACCGTGTCCCGCCGCCTGCGATTTCGGAGCGAAAGGGGCGCGGCAGTGCCTCTTGGCCAAGCCGCGCGCGGTAGAGCGGCAGGCTCTCGGCCACCCGCATCACGTAGTTCTGGGTCTCTCGAAAGGGCAGGTGCTCGATCCAGTCGATGGCCGCCTCCGGGGTCATGAGGCGCGGATCGCCATAGCGGGCGAGCCACTCCGCCACCCGTCGCGGCCCGGCATTATAGGCCGCCGCCACCAGCAGCGGATTGCCGTCGTAGCGGGCGAGCAGCCGCGCGAGATAGGCCGCACCAAGGCGGGCATTGTAGCGCCAGTCGCTCACCAACCGGGCCGCGTCATAGGCAAGCCCCAGATCGCGGGCCATGTCGCTCGCGGTGCCGGGCATGAGCTGCATCAGCCCGGTCGCGCCTGCGCCGCTTCTCACCACCGGGTTGAATTCGCTCTCGCGCCGGGCAATGGCAAGCGCCCAATGCATCGGCACGGGCAGGTCCAGTTCCGTCATCGGGTGCAGCGGGTAATAGGTGCCGGGCAGGACAAGCCCGCGCTCTGCTGCCGCCTTGCCGAGCATGACTTGCAGGTGGGGCGTGCCAAGCTCCGCAAGCATCGCGCCCATCTGCGCGAGGCCCTGCCGGTCCTGCGTCTCCGCGAGGTGCAGCAGGAAACGGCGCGCCAGCCCGGTATCGCCCATGCGCAGGGCAAGCGTGGTGATCTCGTGCAGGTCGGTTGAGGCGAATTCCGCCGCGCGCCACGGGGCGGCGGTATCGGCGGCGGTGATCTGCGCGGTGATGTCTTGCCCGGTCGCCTCGGCGGCGAGCAGGCCGTAAAAGCTCGTCGGGTGATCCGCGCCCAGAGCATAGGCCGCGCGCGCGCCCTCGGGGTCGCCGCCCGCGTCAAGGGCGCGGCCCAGCCAATAGCCCGCGCGCCCCAGCGAAATCGGAGTCGAGACGGCGGCGCGGAATCGCTGAAAATGGTCAAGCGCCAGATCAGGCGCATCGAGATGGGTCAGCGCGACATAGCCCGCGAGCCATTCGAGATCCGCATAATTTTCGCCCTCCGAAAGCTGATGCAGCGATGCGATCTCGTAGGCGCGCGCGGCGTTGCCGTCGCGCATGGCCTGACGGGCCAGCGCGCGGCGCCACCCGGCCCAGCGCTCGGGCACGCCCAGCCCGCCTTGGATGCGGCTCTGGCGCAAAAGCACGGCTATCGCATCCTCGGCGGAACGATCGAGATGGTGGGTGAAGAGCGCGAAGGCGATGCCGGGGTCGCGGGCCTGTGCCGCGCTCAGCCCGTCGATGCTGCCAGAGGCGATGCGCGCCCAGGCTTTGGCGCGGGTGCGCGCAGTCTCGCCCACCAGCGGCAGCATCCAGGCCGCATCGTCAAGCCCGCGCCATAGCGCCATGTCGAGCCGCGCCTCGTGATGCGGGGCCAGCAACGTGGCAAACTCGCGCAGGAAATCGGCGTGTTCCGCCTCTGTGAGGTCGAGCGTGCGCCAGGCCATGACGATCCCGGCCTCGGCCTCGCCCCGCCGCCCGCGCGCCAGCCGCGCACGCGCCGCAGACAGCGCGCCGGTGCCTGTCTGGGGGATATAGCCATCGTAAAAGGCCAGCACCGCGTCGAAATCCGCCGCCGCCATCGCCGCCTCGCCTTGTGCGCGCAGGTGGTCGAGGCCGGGCCAATGGCCGTTGCGCCCAAGAAAGCCGAGGATATCGGCGGGCGCGCCCTGCCCCGCGCGCAGCCGGTGCCATTCGATGAGGTCCGCCGCCGCCGGGCCATCGCGCGCTGCAAGGCGGGCGGCCACGTCCCAACGCCCGTCCTTCATTGCGTTGAGCCCGCTTGCAAGCGGGCGCGGGGCGAGCCGCGCCGCATCCGTCTGCGCCACCGCGGAAAGCGGCAACGCACAGATCAAAACCACCGCGAGTATCCGCAACATCTCTTGCCTTTTGTGAACTGAATCGGGATAGACGGGGCCAACCTAGGCGGTGCGGCCCCTGTGGTCCACTCACGACTGCAAGAGTGCAAGAGCGGCCGTTGCCCAAAACCACCCCGCGATCACGAAGGAGCGCGTCATGTTCAAAGGATCATTCCCGGCCCTCGTCACGCCGTTCCGGAACGGCGAAGTGGATTGGGACACGCTCGGCAAACTTGTGGAATGGCATATCGGCGAGGGCAGTCATGGCCTTGTCCCGGTGGGCACCACAGGCGAAAGCCCGACGCTGACCCATGACGAACATGAGCGCGTGATCGCCGAAGTGGTGCGCGCCGCCGCAGGCCGTATCCCGGTGATCGCGGGGGCGGGTTCCAACAACACGCTTGAGGCGATTCGCTTCATGCGCCACGCCGAGAAGGTGGGCGCCGACGCGGCCCTCGTGGTGACGCCCTATTACAACAAGCCGACGCAGGCTGGCCTCATCGCGCATTTCACCGCGTTGCACGATTGCTGCGATCTGCCGATCATCATCTACAACATCCCCGGTCGCTCTGTCGTGGACATGACCCCCGAGACGATGGGCAAGCTGGCACAATTGCCGCGCATCATCGGGGTCAAGGACGCGACCGGCGATCTCGCGCGCGTCTGCGCTCAGCGCATCGCTTGCGGCAAGGATTTCATCCAGATTTCCGGCGAGGATGCCACCGCGCACGGCTTCAACGCGCAAGGCGGCGTGGGGGTCATCTCGGTCACCGCCAATGTTGCGCCGAAACTGGTGGCGCAGGTGCAGGAGGCGACGCTTGCAGGCGATTATGCCACCGCGCTGGAATTGCAGGACCGGCTCATGCCGCTGCATCGCGCGATCTTTGTCGAGCCGGGGCTGGTGGGGGTCAAATACGCCATGTCGCGGCTGGGCCTGTGCAGCGAGGAGGTGCGCCTGCCACTGGTGGGGCTGAGCGATCCGGTCAAGGCGCTGGTCGAGGACGGCTTGCGCCACGCGGGGCTGATTAACTGAGGGGACAGGGCGCCTGGATTGGAGGGGGGCGTTTGCCGTTTGTCCCCCCGCGCGGAATCGAGGCGCGCCTTGGCGCGCCGCCGCGCGAGCGCCCGTCCGCCCCGTCGCACCGAAGGTGCGCCGATTATAGTCGGCACGCCTGTGGCGTGACGGGCGGGCGCTTTTGCAACGGTGCACCCTTCACTATCGTTCAAGTATTTTGCACCGTAAAGCGCATTCCACACCCGTAGCAGCGCCCACCCGGCGGACGGGCGCTCGCGCGGCCCGGCACATCATGTAAAGCGTCCGCTCAAGCCCAAACCCGCCCGCTATCCCCTCGCAAACTCCACGATCGCGCCGGTCAGGCAATCGAGGCTGTCGGTGCGCGGCAGATCGTCGGGCAAGGCATCGGTCATCAGTGACAGTTCGGTGCAGGCCACCAACAGGTGATCGGCCCCTTGCGCGCGCAGCGCGTCGGCCTGCCTGCGCAAGGCCCCGGTCAGCGTGGCGGGCGGATCGCCAGCCTTGACGGCGCGGATGATTGCCAAGAGCGCGGTATCGTCATCAAGGAACACAGGCACCAGCCCGCGCGCGGCAAAGGGCGCGGCAAAGACATCCGCCAGCCGCGTCGCGGGCGAGGCGAGCATCCCCACCCGCCGCGCGCCCGCCCCGGCCAGATGCGTCGCGGTCAGCGCGAGCATGTCGAGAAACGGCAGGCCGCTCGCCTCGCGGATCGCGGGGGCGTAATGATGCGCTGTGTTGCACGGCATGGCGAGCGCCTGCGCGCCCGCGGCCTCGAGATCGCGGGCCATGCGCGCGAGGGTTGGGGCCGGGTCCTCTCCAACCCGCTCGATCAGCGCCTTGATGCGGCTGGGCACCTGCGGGTTCTGGTGGACCAGCAGCGGCACGTGATCGGCGTCATCGCGCGCGGGCACCGCCGCCATCACCTTTTGCATCAGCAGGATCGTGGCCTCCGGCCCCATCCCGCCCAGAATTCCAACGGTTCTCATGGTTGCGCCCTATCCTGTCGTGGGGAGGGCACGGACCTCCGTGCCCGGTCGGATATCGGTGCTGCGGGCGTGCCTCTCCATCGCCACGATCAGATCGAATCGGTTGAAGTCGGCCACGGAGACTTGCCGGGCGGGCAGGCCCGATTGTTCACGACCGAGACGCGGCGGGGCCGCGCCTCGGCTGTGATGCGGGCAGGCTCAGTTGCTCTGGCCGTGCTTGTGCCCGTGCCCTTGGTCGTGCCCCTGCCCGGCCTCGCGCGCGAGGTCCACCGGCACCTCTATCTCGATCTCGCCCGATGTCTCGAACACAAGGGTGAGCGGGATGGTCTTGCCCTGCTCGAAAGGCTCTGTCAGCCCCATCAGCATGACGTGATCGCCGCCGCGCTGAAGGAAGATCGTCTCGCCTGCGGGAACGACAAAACCCTCCTCGACCTGGACCATCTTCATCACGCCATCCACCTCACGATGGGTATGAAGCTGCACCATCGTGGCGGCGGGGCTGCTGGCCGCGATCAGCCGGTCATCGGCATCGCCGATATTCTCGATCTGCATGAAGGCCGCGCCGGTCTTGGCCATCGGGCTGGCGCTGCGGGCATAGGGATCGAGCACGTGGATTTCCTGCGCCATCGCGGGGGCGGCGAGGGTGAGGGTAAAGGCGGCAAGCGCCGTGAAAGCGGTGGATTTGAGGGACATTGTGTCGCTCCTCTCTGGTCTGAATTTCGAAAAAAACGCGGTGTCACGCCGCACGCGGCGGCGCGCGTGCCAGCATCGCCGGGCGCGCGGGATCGGTGGCGTGGCGGGCATCGGTAAAGCGTGTGCGCGTGCATGTGAGGGCCGCGTGCCGCGCGGGCAGCGGATCGCGCGGCGCGGTAGCGTGAAAGACAAGCAGGCAATCGGGGCAGACATGTTGCGGGGCCGCCGGCTGGCCACGGGCATCAAGCGCGACATGGGAAAGCCCCCCGTCCGAGCAGATCGCCAGCACCTCGACCGGCCGGGGCGCGCCGCGCGCAACCGCGAGGGTGACGCTGGTGAGCGCCAGGAACAGGCAAAGCCCGAGGGTGGTTATGCCGCGCAAGACCGTCATCGCCCGACGGTATAGGCCCCCCGGCCCGCGCGCGACAAGCGACAAAAGGAAACAGCCCCGCCGCTGCTGCGACGGGGCTGGAAATATTGCTCGGTCGCCCGTGTTCAGACGGCAGCGGCCTGGGCGCGGGCGATCTCTTTCTTGACCTTCAGCGCGGAGGCCGAAAGCTCGTCATCCTTGGCCTTGGCGAGAAAGGCGTCAAGCCCGCCACGGTGATCGACGCTGCGCAACGCGTGCGCCGAGATGCGCAGCTTGATGCCACGGTTCAGCGTTTCTGATTGCAGCGTCACATCGTTGAGATTCGGCAGGTAGCGGCGCCGGGTCTTGTTGTTGGCGTGGCTCGAGTTGTTGCCGGTCATCGGGCCTTTTCCGGTCAGTTCGCAGCGGCGCGACATGGGATCATCCTCGTCTCTGGGTGAGGGCATCGACGCCCCGTCTCAATATCAAAAGGCACCGCCACAGGCAGCGCCCCGAATTCCATTGCAGGGTGTTAAGCGCAAAGCCGGGGGGCGTCAAGGGTGGCGCGCAGGAAAAAGCGGCGTTGCATCGAGCCGTGCGAGGCCTGGGATCGGGGTCAGAGCACGGGTTCGATATGACGTGCTGAGCCGCGCGAGCGCGCCTTGTTCCGCGCGGGGAAAGGTTTTGAACGTTCGCCCTTGTCCATGAGCGTTCCCCTTGTTCACCAGCGGGCCCTTTGTGTCAGGTGGCAAAGGCTAGCCCTTGGCCAGATCGAGAAACCGATCGATCTCGTCCTCGCTCACCGACCAGTCGCAGACGAATCGCGCCATCAGCGGCTCGTCCGCCGGGCCGGTATCAAGCGGCCCCTCGTAGAGCGCATAGGCCGCGCCCGCCGCCCGGAGCCGCTGATGGGTGGCGCGCGGCAGGCGGGCAAAGATCATGTTGACCTCGCGGGGATGCACTATCTCGGCCCCCGGCACGTCGCGCAGCCCCTGGGCCAGCCGCGCCGCGCGGGTATTGGCGGTCTGCGCCGCCTCGCGCCAGGTGCCGTCCGCAAGATAGCCCAGCATCTGCGCCGACAGATACCGGTGTTTGGAAAACAGATGCGCCGAGCGCTTGCGCCGCAACTCGAATTCCCAGGCATTCTCGGGCGAGAAGAAGATCACCGCCTCGACGCCCAGACAGCCGTTCTTGGTGCCGCCAAAGCTCACCGCGTCCACGCCCGCTTTCCACGTCATCTCGGCGGGGGTGCAGCCAAGCGCCGCCACAGCATTGGCAAGGCGCGCCCCGTCCATATAGGTGGGCAGGCCATGCGCGCGGGCCACGTCGCACAGCGCGGCGATCTCGGCGCAGCTATAGACGCGGCCCCGCTCGGTGGCCTGGGTGAGCGCCAATGGCCCGTGCTGCGGGTTGTGCACGTCGCCCGCGGGCCAGGCGGCGATGGCGCGGGTCAGGTCTTCGGGGGTCATCTTGTCGCCCGTGCCGACAAGGCTCAGCTTGGCCCCGCCGGTAAAGAATTCGGGCGCGTTGCATTCATCGGTGTGAATATGCGCAAGCGGCGTGCAGAACACCGTCTGCCAAGGCTCCGACAGGGTGGCAAGCGCCAGCGCATTGGCCGCCGTGCCGGTGGCGACAAGATAGATGCTCGCCTGCGGGGCCTCAAAGAGGGCGCGCAGACGGTCGCGCAACGCGTCCATCAGCGCCTCGGCCCCGTAGGAAGGAGCGTGCCCCGTGTTGGCGGCGATCATCGCCTCCATCACCTGCGGCAGCGCGGGGCCGGCATTGTCAGAGGCAAAATTCATGCGCCGGGTTCCTCTATGATATGGTCTTCCCAATCGTCCTCGGGCACCTCGAATTCGGGCAGCGTGCGGTGCCGCACCGATACGCCCGCGTCGTGGACGCTCTCGGGCGTGCCCGAGATCAGCGGGTGCCACGCATAGAGCGGCTTGCCCTCGTGCAGGAGCTTATACGCACAGGTCGAGGGGAGCCAATAGGCGTGGCGCTCGATCGTGTGGGGCTTGAGCGAGATGCATTCGGGCACGAATTGATGGCGAATCGGGTATTGCCCGCAGCGGCAGGTGGTATCATCAAAGAGGCGGCAGGCAACGCGCGTGAGCGCCACCTCGCCGGTCTCGTCATCCTCGAGCTTGTTGAGGCAGCATTTGCCGCAACCGTCGCAAAGCGCCTCCCATTCGCGCACGCTCATGCGGTCGAGCGGCACGCTCTCCCAATAGCGCGGGCGCAGGCCGGTGCGATCTATGGGATCGGTCATAGCGCGGCCAGTATGGCCCGCGCGCGGGCGCAATCGGCCTCCATCTGCGCGATGAAGTCCTCGAGGCTGGGGAAGGTCGCTTCGGGGCGCAGATACTCCACCAGCCCCACCGACAGATGCGCGCCGTAAAGATCGCCGGAAAAATCGAACAGGAAGGTTTCGAGATTGGGTTCCTCGCCGCGATATTGCGGGCGCACGCCCAGCGAGGCGGCACCGTGATACTGCCCCTTGTGCGGCCCGTCGAGCACATCCACGAGCACCGCGTAGACCCCGAACCGCGGCGGGTGCAGCCCGGCGATGGACATGTTGGCCGTCGGAAAACCAAGCGTGCGGCCGCGTTGTTCGCCGCCTATCACGGGGCCTTCGATGCGGTGCCAGTGGCCAAGCATGGCGGCGGCGTCGCGGGGACGGCCCTCTGACAGCGCGGCGCGGATCGCGGTGGAGGAAACCTGCCCGCCCGCGCCCTCGATCAGGTTTGCGATGGTCACGCCGAATCCCATCTCGGCCCCGAAATCGCGCAGCATCGCGGCATTGCCCGCCCGCCCCTTGCCAAAGCAGAAATCCGCGCCCACCACGACGTGGCGCAGCCCCAGCCCGTTGGCGAGGACATCGCGGGCAAAAGCCTCGGGGCTGAGGCTGGCAAGCGCCGCGTTGAAGGGCAATTCATAAAGCCGCTCGACGCCGATCTTTGCCAGACGATGCGCGCGTGCCTCGGCCCCCATCAGGCGAAAGGGTGGTGCCTCGGGGGCGAAATAGGCGCGCGGATGCGGCTCGAATGTCAGCACGCCCAGCGGTGCGCCGATGGCCTCGCCCGCGCGGCGGGCGATCTCGATGACGTGGCGATGGCCAAGGTGGACACCGTCGAAATTGCCGATGGCGGCCGAGGCACCCCGGTCGGCCTCGGTGGCAAAGCTATGGTCGCGCACGATCCTCATGGCTCACGCGTAGCGCCGGAACAGGAGCGGCGCAAGCCGCTTTGACGCCGCGCGCGTGCCGCGAGCATCGCGCCAAGCCATGCCGCCGCCACCAGCGCCGCGCTGCCCGTCGCCTGAAGCACCAGCGCCGCGCCCATCGGCGCAAGCGGCACGAGATCGGAGAGCGGCGCGGGCAGCGCGCCGGTGGCCAGCACCCAGCCCACCGTGGCAATGAGCCATACTGCCAGCGCCAAGCCGGTGCCGCGCATCAGCGCCGCCACCCCGCCGCGCTGTGCCCGCCAGCCGCGCCGCAGCGCGGTGAACGGGCGGCCAAGGTCGCGCCCGATGGCCAGCAGCGCGGGCACCAGGATCAGCACCAGCACCATGCCAAAGCCCAGCCCGTAGACCAGCGTGATGACGGTGGGCTTGAGGAATTGCGCCTGGGTCGAGCGCTCGAAGAGAAGCGGCGCAAGGCCCAGCACCGTGGTGAGCGTGGTCAGCACGACCGCGCGCAGCCGGTCTGCCGTGCCTTCGATGATGGCCGGGATCAGGCCACGCTGGCGCGCGTGGCCGTCGATGGCGGTCACAAGCACAATGGAATCGTTGATGATGATGCCGGTCATCCCCAAAAGCCCCACCACCGAGAACATCGACAGCGGCACATCCCAATAGGCGTGCCCCCAGATCGCACCGACAAGGCCGAAGGGGATCACCGCCATTACCGCCATTGGGCGCGCCCAGCTTGCGAAGACGAGCGCCAGCACGAGGTAGATGCCCAGAAGCGTGAGCATCAGCCCCAGCCGCGCATCGGCAAGGAAATCGCTTTCCTGCTCGCCCAGCCCGCCGATGCGGTATTCCACCTGATAGAGGCCGGCGAGTTGCGGCAGGATGTCCTCGTCAAGCGCGCGCGCGATCTCGGCGGCGCGGGCGGGGTCGTCCTCGGCGATATCGCCGGTGACGTTGACATGGCGCAGCCCGTTCTCGCGCCGCACGGTGGCAAAGCCGGTGCGCGTGGTGACGGTGACGATATCCGCAAGCGGCACGTAATGGCCACTATCGCTGCGCACCATCATCGTGTCGAGGAAGTCCGCCGACAGATCCGCCTCGGGCAGTTCCACCCGCACCGCCGCCGTGCGCGGCCCGTCCGGCCAGGTCGCGGCCTCGATGCCGTTCACGCGGTTGCGCAGGGTGTGGCCCAGCGCGTCGATGTCAAAGCCGAGCGCCTGCCCGTGGGCGGTCAGCTCCAGCACCAGTTCAGCCTTGTCCCAGGCAAGCGTATCCTCCAGCGCCGACACCTCGGGAAAGCGCGCCAGCCGGGTCTTGAGCTCCTCGGCGGCGGCCTTGAGGGTCTGCGCATCGGCCCCGTAAAGGGCGATGTCGATGGCGTCGCCCCCCGGCCCCGAGCGCGCCCCGCGAAAGCTCAGCGCCTCGGTCATGGGCAGGCGCGGCGTGCGCTCTTGCAGATCGGCGAGGAAGGCAAAGCTGGAATAGGGGCGCAGGTCGGCGTCGATCAGCTCGATGGAAATGCCGCCCTGCAAATCCGCCTCGCGGGTCTCTGATCCGGCAAGGCCGCGCCCGGCATGGCCGCCCACCTGTGCCAGAACATGGCGCACCGGGTTTTGCCCGTGGCGCGCGGCATAGTCCTCCCCGAGGGCCGCCACCGCCTCTTGCACCGCGTGCATCTGCGCCAGCGTATCGGCGCGCGTGGCCCCCGGTGCCATGGCGAAATTGCCGGTGACGCTGCCTTGCTCGGGCGCGTTGAAAAACCGCCATGTCACATCGCCCCGCATCACGCTTGCGACCTGCGTCGCCAAAAGCAGCACCGCCCCTGCGAGCACCGCGTAGCGCGCCCGGATCACCAGCCCGATCAGTGGCCGAAAGGCGCGGTCGCGCAGCGCGGTAAAGCCGCGATTCACCACCCGGCTCGGGATGTCATACCAGCGCTCGCGCGCCGATTTGGCCAGCGCGTGCGCCATGTGGTTGGGCAGGATGAGAAAGCATTCCACGAGGCTTGCCACCAGCACAGCGATGACGGTGAAGGGGATGTCGTAGATCAGGTTGCCAAACCGCCCGCCGATCAGCGCCAGCCCGAAAAACGCAATGAGCGTGGTCAGCGTGGCCGAGAAGACCGGCAGCGCCATGCGCCCGGCGGCGCGTTCGGCGGCCACATGGGGCGGCTCGCCATGGCGTCGGTGGCGCGCGTCGGCATGTTCGCCCACCACGATGGCATCATCGACCACGATCCCCAGCGTGATGATGAGCGCGAAAAGCGAGATCATGTTGAGCGTGAGCCCGGCGGCATACATGAGCGCCAGCGCCGCCAGCATCGCCACCGGTATCCCCGCCGCCACCCAGAACGCCGTGCGCGCGTTGAGAAACAGGAACAACAGCCCCACCACCAGCGCAAGCCCGGTGGCGGCGTTGTCGAGCAGCATTTTCAACTGCCCCGAGATTGCCTCGGAGCGGGTGCGCACGAGGTCGATCTCCACCCCCTCGGGCAAGTTCAGCATCATCTCGCCCGCGATCCGCGCCACTTGCGCCTGCACGTCGAGCGCATCGCCCTCGGCGGGGCGATCCACATACACGATGATGGCGGGGGAGGTGCCTACGTAATAGGCCGTGCCACGGTCGGCATCGCCCGTGCGCACCTCTGCCAGATCGCCGATCACCAACGCCGAGCCATCGGGGCGCAGGCGCAGCGGGATGGCAGCGATCTCGGCGGGGCTGCGCCGCTCGGTGCCGGTGCGCAGACGGGCGCGGGCGTTGGTCACGTCGCCTGCCGGATCGGCATCCACGCGCGCGGCGATGGCGGTGGAAATATCGGCCATGCTCACGTCATGGGCGATAAGCGCGCGGGCAGACACCTCGACCACCGTTTCCGGCGTGGCCACCCCGGTGACGGTCGCCCGCGTGACCCCGGCAGCAAAGAGCCGGGCCACGAAATCATCCGCGATCCGGGCCAGTTGCGCGAGACCCACCGGCCCGGTGATGACCACATCGGTCACGCGGTCGCGCCATGCGCCGCGGCGCACCACCGGCTCTTCGGCGTCGTCGGGCAGGTCGGTGATCTGCCCGAGCGCGGATTCGACCTCGTCCGCCGCGCGCCCCATGTCCCAGCCCGGCTCGAAATCGAGCACGATCATGGCGCTGCCCTCGCGGCTTGTGGCGCGGGCCTCGCTCACGCCCTCCACCGCGAGCAGGGCAGGCTCGATCAGTTGCACGATGCCTGCGTCCACATCCTCGGCGCTGGCGCTTTCCCAGGTGACCGATACGGTGACACTGTCCACCACCACATCGGGAAAGAACTGCGCGCGCATGTTGGGCGCGGCCAGCAACCCCGCCGCCACCAGCACGATCAAGAGCAGGTTGGCGGCAGTGCGGTGGCGGGTGAACCAGGAGATGATCGCGGCCATGCGTCTCAGCCCCCGGCGCGCGCTTCGATCCGCGCGACGGTGCGCGCGGGCACGCGCGGGCGGGCAAGATCGGCAAGCAGGCGGCGGCGCTCGTCCTCGGGCAGGGAGCGGTCGGCCTCGACCCGCGCGCGCAGCCGCGCGCGCCTGTCCGCGCTGAGCGAGACGGTGCCAGAGGTGGCCTCGTCCCCGGCCGCGCCCGCGCCGATGCGCCGCACCTTGAGGCCGGGGCCAAGCGCCGGGCTGCGCTCGGTCACGATCTCGCGGCCCGCCACGCCGGGGGCCGCGACCAGCACATCATTGCCCTGCCGCCGCAACAGCGTGACCGGCAGCACCTCGAGCCGGTCCGCATCATCCAGCGCCAGCACCGCGCCATCCCCGCCCAGCGCCGAGGCGGGCAGCCGCGCCACCCCGGCAAGCGGCGGCTCTGTCACCGTGACGCGCACGAAATCGCCGGGTTTCATCGCCGTGGCGGGTTCGAGCGCGGCAAAGATCATGCGCCCGCTTTCGCCCTCGGCCAGCGCCGCGGCCTCGCGCGCGATCGTCCCGCCCGCCCGGATATAGGTGCCGCCGCTTTCCAGCGTGGCGGTGACGGGCAGCGGGCGCAGCGCGCCATCCTCATCCAGAAGCCGCGCATATTGATCGGTCGAGACGCGAAACGCCGCTTCGAGCGCGTGCCCGTCCACCAGCCGCGCCAGCATCTCGCCTTCCGCCACGATCCCGCCCTCGACCGCCGCCACCCCGCTCAGCCGCCCCGAGAACCGCGCCGTGATCCGCGTCTCGGCCAGCCGCCGCTCGGCCTCGGCGAGCGCCAGTTCGGCGCGCGAGACCGCCGTTGCCGCCTGATCCACCCGCGCCTCGGCATTGGCCAGCGCCTGACGGCCCGCCAGCACCGCCTGCTGTGCCTGCATGACATTGAATTCGGCGCTCTCGATGGCGGTGAGCGTGCCGACACCGCGCGATTCAAGATCGCGTTGCCGGGCGAGCGCGCGTTTCTGAAGCGCCGTCTGATCCTCGCGCGCGGCCAATTCGTCACGGGCAAGAATCAGGGCGCGGTCGGCCTCGCGCGCCTCGGCGCGGGCATCGGCAAGGTCGATGCGGGCGCGGGCGCGGGCATCTTCTGCCTCTGCCGGGTCGATCCGTGCAAGGAATTGCCCCGCCTCGACCGTGCCACCCTCCTTGAAGCCGGGGGCAAGCTCGATGATCTCGCCGGCCACCTGCGCGCGGATATCAAGGCCCCGGCGGCTCTCGATCCGGCCATAGGCGGTGAGCTCTGGCGCGATGGTCGCGGATTCCGCGATGACGGTGCGCACCGCAAAGACGCGCTCGCGCCGCTCGGGCGTTATCGCCTCGCGGCTCATCCGCTCTTCGACGGCGAGGCGCAGCACCTGACCGGCATAGCCCAGAAGGCCCGCCGTCAGCGACAGCAGAAACAGCCCAATAAGACCTTGGCGGAGAAACCGCATGGCGCGCGCCCTTTGTGCAACCGGTCCGGCAGGCTTGCGGACCCCGGTGAATCTAAGCGTTGCCCGGCAAAAGCCAAGCCAAGACGCTAGTTACACGCGCGCCGCGTTCATTTCCGGCGCTGATGCTCGTCAAGCCGGGGCATGATTTCCACGAAATTGCACGGCAGGTGGCGGTAATCGAACTGGTGGCACAGGATCTCGTCCCATGCGTCCTTGCAGGCCCCCGGACTGCCGGGCAGGGCGAAAAGATAGGTGCCCCCCGCCACGCCGCCGGTGGCGCGGCTTTGCACCGCCGAGGTGCCGATCTTCTGCATCGAGACGATGGTAAAGACCGTGCCGAAGGCGTCGATCTCCTTCTCATAGACATCGCGATGGGCCTCGACGGTGACATCGCGGCCGGTGAGGCCGGTGCCGCCGGTGGAAATCACCACGTCGATATCGGGACGGGCCACCCATTCGCGCAGATGCGCCGCGATCTGGTCGCGCTCGTCGCGCACGATCATGCGGTCGGCAAGAATATGGCCCGCCGCCTCGATCCGCCCGGCCAGCACGTCTCCCGAGCGGTCCTGTGTCAGGTCACGCGTGTCCGATACGGTCAGCAACGCGATGCGCACGGGGATGAAATCCCTGGTTTCGTCAAGGCGGGGCATGGATCAGCTCCTTTGCATGAGGGCAAGACGCGCGGCGCGCGCGGTGAATATCGTGGCCGAGACGCGCCCCGGCCCCCCGGCGAATACCCCGACCGCGCCGTTGACAATGAGCCCGCCCAGCGCCAGCGCGGCGGGCACGCAGGCCAGCAGGGTGAGCGGATCGACAGTCATCGCGCCCCCCCCGCCAGCCGCGCCTTGAGCGCCAGCAAATCCGCCCAGGCCTCGCGCTTGGCCGCCGGGTTGCGCAAGAGGTAGGCGGGGTGAAACATCGGCAGCGCGGGCTTGCCCCAGGCCTCGGCCCAAGTTCCGCGCAGGCGCGTGATGCCGCGCCGCCCCAGCCCCGCCTCGCAGCTTGTATTGCCCATGAGGATGACGATATCGGGGTTTGCAAGCGTCACATGCCGCGCCATGAAGGGCCGCATCATGGCGATCTCCTCGGCATTGGGGTCGCGGTTCTGCGGTGGGCGCCACGGCACGACATTGGCGATATAGAGCGCCTCTTGCGGGGTTGTCGCGCCGCGCCCGAGGCCGATGGCCGCAAACATCCGGTCGAGCAACTGCCCGGCGCGGCCCACGAAGGGGCGGCCCTCGATATCTTCGTCGCGCCCCGGTGCCTCGCCGATGACCATCACCCGCGCGCCGGGCAGGCCGTCGGCAAAGACGAGGTTGCGCGCGCCGTGGCGCAGCGCGCAATGCGGATAGGCCCCAAGGGCTGTGCGCAACGCATCGAGCGTGGCGGCACCTGCGGCTGCCGTGGTGGCGGCGCTCACGGCGTCGTCGGTGGTGGATGTCATCGGCCCCGGCACCGCTGCGGCAGGCGCAGGCGCAGGCGCGGTGGTGGCCTGTTTCGGCGCGGTGGGTTTGTCGGGCAGGGCATAGCGATCGACCGGCGCATCCCCGATCGCCTCGGTCGCGCCAAGCTCGATCTGCCAGGCAAGGCTTGCCAGCGCCGCCTCTGGGGTGAGGGTCGATTCCATGCCGTTGACGCTATCCGTTGCGGCGGGCGGGTGAAAGGGGGAAGGCCGCCCGGCATCGCCGCGCGCGGGATCGAGTATTTGTGGCAAGATGATGCCGGGAGCGGTGGCTTGCCCCGGCGGGGCGGGCTTTCTATAAGCGATGGAAACGGCATCGGACACAGCATGTCATTTCCGCACGCGCATCTTCTGGGGATCGAGCCGCTCGCGCCCGGCGATATCACCGCCATTCTCGATCTGGCCGACGAGTATGTTGCGCTCAACCGCAGCGCGGCCAAGCATCGCGACGTGCTGCGCGGGATGACACAGGTCAACATGTTCTTCGAGGCCTCGACCCGCACACAGGCGAGTTTCGAGCTTGCGGGCAAGCGGCTGGGCGCGGATGTGATGACCATGGCGATGGAGGCGTCGAGCCTCAAGAAAGGCGAGACGCTGATCGACACGGCGCTGACGCTCAATGCCATGCATCCCGATCTGCTGGTGGTCCGCCACCCGCATTCCGGCGCGGTGGACCTCTTGGCGCAGAAGGTGCGGTGCGCGGTGCTCAACGCGGGCGACGGGCGCCACGAGCACCCCACGCAGGCGCTCTTGGATGCGCTGACGATCCGGCGCGCCAAGGGGCGGCTGCACCGGCTCAACATCGCGATTTGCGGCGATATCGCGCATTCCCGTGTGGCGCGCTCGAACATCCTTTTGCTGGGCAAGATGGAAAACCGCGTGCGCCTTGTCGGCCCGCCCACGCTCATGCCTGCGGGCATTGCCGAATTCGGCGTCGAGGTGTTCGACGACATGAAGGCGGGCCTGGAGGGCGTGGACGTGGTGATGATGCTGCGTTTGCAGCGCGAGCGGATGGATGGCGGTTTCATCCCCAGCGAGCGCGAATATTATCACCGCTACGGCCTTGACGCCGAAAAGCTGGCCTATGCCGGGGAGGATGCCATCGTGATGCATCCCGGCCCGATGAACCGGGGCGTCGAGATCGACGGCGAGATCGCCGATGACATCAACCGCTCGGTGATCCGCGATCAGGTGGAGATGGGCGTGGCGGTGCGCATGGCGGCGATGGAATTGCTGGCCGAGGGTCTGCGGGCGCGTCGCGCGCCATGAGCACAGTTCTGGATATTCCCGCGCATGAGGCGCATGTGGTGCGCGTCTTTGCGGTGGTCGAGGAGGCGGGCGCGCCGCTGACGGATGCCGAGGTGATGGCCGCGCTCGGGGCGGGGGACGGTTTGCGCGGCAATGAGATCGAGCTGTTCGATCTGGGCGATCTCGGTGCCATGCCGCTCTCGGATTACCTCGCCGAGGGACACGGGATCGCGCGGGCCGATCTGGCACCGATGCGCGGGCAACTCGACGGGTTGGCGGGCCGCGTGCTCATCGTGCCGTCGCGCGCCTTTGGCGGGGCGGCGATGGTGCTGCGCGTGGGGCGCGGTCTGCGCCTTGTGGCCCGGTTCGAGGAGGAGGAGGCGGCCCCGGTGCGCTTTGAGCCGCTGCCCGCGGGCGGGGCGGCAGGCAGCGTTTCGCCTCCTGCAAAGGCGCGCGGGGGCACTGGCGCGGCACGGCTTGCGGCGGTCGGGTTCTTCGCGGGGCTGGCGGTGCTGGCCGGGATCGTGGTCTGGCTGGCGGGGGCGCGATGACCGACGGCCCGATCCATTCGATGACGCCCATCACCGCGCTGGACGCGGGCGAGCGCGTGCTGGCCTCGTTTCGCCCCGACCGCGCGACCTATCTGCGCGATCACGCCTGGCTGGCGGTGGTGGCGATGGCGCTCGGGATGGCGGTGCTCTGGGCGGTTGGCAACCCCCATGTCTGGACCGGGGCCGTGGGCGGGCTTGCGGCGGTGGCGGTCAGGGGATTTTACCTGGCCTCGGACGAGCTGCACGCGCGCTGGGACATGACCGACCGCCGCCTGCTTGGCCCGCTGACGCGCGCGGTGCCGCTCTCGGAGATCAAAACCGTGCGCGGTCTGGGCAGTGCTGTGCAGGTGGTGACCCGCTCGGGAGACAAGCACCTCATCAAGTATCAGGCCGACCGCGCGGGCACCGAGGCGCGCATCCGCGCCGCCGCCGACCTGCGGGAGGGCTGAGCGATGCAAGAGCCGAAAGACCCGCGCATCTCCGGCAAGATCGCGATGGCGGCGCTGCTGGTGATCGTGGCGCTCACGGTGGTGATGGTATGGGTGGCGGGATGACTGGCGCACAAGGCAAGGACAGGACCGAATGACCACAACCCTTTTCATCAATGCCCGCCTGATCGACCCCGAGGCGGGGACGGATGGGCCCGGCTGGCTCTTGACCGGCAAGGGCGTGATCGCCGCGCGGGGCACCGGGGAGGAGATGCCGCAGGCCGAGGTGGTGGTGGATTGCGGCGGGCAGTGCCTTGCGCCCGGCATCGTCGATATCGGCGTCAAGGTCTGCGAGCCGGGCGAGCGGCACAAGGAGAGCTATCGCTCTGCCGGTCTTGCGGCGGCGGCGGGGGGGGTGACCACGATGGCCACGCGCCCCGATACCCTGCCCGCGATCGACACGCCAGAGGTGCTCGAATTCGTGGCGCGCCGCGCCAATGAGGCGTCGCCGGTCAACGTGCTGCCGATGGCCGCGCTCACCAAGGGGCGCGCGGGGCGCGAGATGGTCGAGATCGGCTTTCTCATGGATGCGGGCGCGGTGGCCTTTACCGATTGCGATCATGTGGTGAGCGATACCAAGGTGCTGAGCCGCGCGCTTGCCTATGCGCGCTCGCTTGGGGCGCTGGTGATCGGCCATCCCCAGGATCCGGGGCTGAGCGCGGGCGCGGCGGCGACGAGCGGCAAATTCGCGAGCTTGCGCGGTCTGCCTGCGGTGTCGCCGATGGCCGAGCGGATGGGGCTGGACCGCGATATCGCGCTTCTGGAGATGACGCGCGCGCGCTATCACGCGGATCAGATCACCACCGCGCGCGCGCTGCCCGCGCTGGCGCGCGCCAAGGCCAATGGCCTCGACATCACCGCCGGAACCTCGATCCACCACCTTACGCTCAACGAGCTTGACGTGTCGGATTACCGCACCTTCTTCAAGGTCAAGCCGCCGCTGCGCGCCGAAGAAGACCGGCAGGCGGTGGCGCAGGCGCTGCGCGAGGGGCTCATTGATATCATCAGTTCCATGCACACCCCGCAGGACGAGGAAAGCAAGCGCCTGCCGTTCGAGGCGGCGGCAAGCGGGGCGGTGGCGCTGGAGACGCTCTTGCCTGCCGCGCTGCGGCTCTATCATGCCGAGGCGCTTGATCTGCCGACGCTGTGGCGCGCGCTGTCGCTTGGCCCGGCGCGGCGGCTGGGGCTGGAGTGCGGGCGGCTGGCGGTGGGCGCGCCTGCCGATCTGGTGCTGTTCGATCCCGGCAAGCCGTTCATCCTCGACCGGTTCGCGCTGCGCTCGAAATCGAAGAACACGCCCTTTGACGGCGCGCGGCTTCAGGGCAGGGTGAGTGCCACCTATGTCGCGGGCGCACGCGTATACGAGGCCGCATGATGCCCCCATTCGAGAGCACGCTGAGCGCCTTGGCCCTCTGGGCCGTGATCGGCTATCTGCTGGGGTCGATCCCCTTTGGCATGGTGCTGGCGCGCCTGATGGGGCTGGGCAACCTGCGCGAGATCGGATCGGGCAATATCGGCGCGACCAACGTGCTGCGCACCGGCAACAAGATGGCCGCGGCGCTGACGCTTCTGCTTGACGGGGGCAAGGGGGCGGTGGCGGTGCTGCTGGCGCGGGCGCTGGCGGGCGAGGATGCGGCGCAAATCGCGGGGTTCGCGGCCTTTTTGGGGCATTGCTATCCGGTCTGGCTGCGCTTTGCGGGCGGCAAGGGAGTGGCGACGTTTCTCGGCCTGCTGTTGGCGCTCGCGTGGCCGGTGGGGATTGCGGCGTGCCTGACATGGCTGGCCGCCGCGGCCCTGATGCGTATATCGTCGCTGGCCGCATTGGTGGCGGCGGTTCTGGCACCGGTGTGGATGCTGGTTCTTGGGCAGGGCGGCGCGGTGGTGCTGTCCATCGCGCTGGCGGTGCTGATCCTGTGGCGGCACCGGGGCAATATCGCGCGGCTGCGCGCGGGCACCGAGCCTAGGATCGGGCAGGGCTGAGCCGGACAGGGTGATTCAAAGAACCGCAGGAACTGATCTGTTGTGATGGGTTTTATTGGTCGTTGCCGAAGACGGAGGCGCTTCTGGCTTTCGGGATCGCGAGCGGCAAGGTGCCCTGTCACGCACGCTGGGCCGTGACGCGCTCGGCGAGGCTGCACCGGGGCGGTCGGCTACTCGACTGGCCGGGACTGGCGCAGATCGCCAGGCTGGAGCGCAAGCGCGAGGTCCGGGGGCGCGAAAGCGCCGAGACCGTCTATCTGATCACCAGCCTGCCGCCCGACGAGGCCACACCAGAGCGCCTGATGGACCTCGCCCGCGCCGGGGCAAGACCCCTTGCAGCCCCGCGAAACCTCGCAATGACATTGATCCGAAAAACCGCAATCCCGATCCCCGAAGCCCGCGAGAATTACCGCGAGGATCGCAACTCCGCCATAAACGCCGTTACTCAGGCTTTCTTTGAATGACCCTGCCCGCGCGGGGCACGCCACAAGGCGACACCGGCGGCGCTGGCGCTATTGGGCGGCGAAGCCGAAGCCCTGACCCGGCAAGCCGTGAAACAGGCACTGGAAGGGGGCGGCAAATGACCCTGAAAAAGCGACTCGACAGGCTGGAAGGGGCGACAGCGAAGCTTGCAGGCCAACCTTGCGCGGTTAACCGCGAAATCGTGCAGCCCAGTGCGACCGGGCCGGAGTTGTTGGCGCTGATGCTGCGCCCGCCTCACGCTGGCAACGCGGTGCGGACAGACCGCGCAACCGGTGAAAGCGACGCCGTATTGCGCGCGCGGTTTGCGACAATGTGCAGCGATAACCAACGCGCGAAGGGCGTATTATTAGGGGGATGCGAAAACCCCAAGACACGATTTTTTTTGTTTATAAAACAACGCATTAGTCGTTTTATGTGGTGCCCAGGAGAGGACTCGAACCTCCANNGGACACTGGCACCTGAAGCCAGCGCGTCTACCATTCCGCCACCTGGGCAGGTGTCGTGAAGCAGGCGTTTAAACGCCGCCCGTTCGCGTGTCAACGCCGATTCCGAGCGATTTGACGCGGGGGCTTTATCATCTTGTCGGTCAAGCATCCCGGCGTTAGGAAGAAGGCAATCGTGCACATTCCGGAGGCCCCGATGTCCAAGCTTGTCACCATCTACGGCGGATCAGGTTTTGCAGGCCGTTACATCGCGCGGCGCATGGCGCGGGCGGGATGGCGGGTGCGGGTGGCGGTGCGGCGGCCCAACGAGGCGATGCATGTCAGGCCCTACGGCGTGCCGGGGCAGGTCGAGCCGGTGTTCTGCAATATCCGTGATGATGACAGCGTGCGCGCCGCGATGATGGGGGCCGATGCGGTGGTCAACTGCGTTGGCACCTTCGATCGCGGCGGGCGCAACAATTTCAATGCCGTGCAGGCAGAGGGCGCGACGCGGATCGCGAGGATCGCCGCCGGGCTGGGGATTGCGCGGCTTGTGCACCTGTCGGCCATCGGGGCGGATCCAGCGTCGGCAAGCCTCTATGCGCGCAGCAAGGCGGCGGGCGAGGCCGGTATCCAGAGCCATTTCCCGCAGGCGGTCATCCTGCGTCCGTCGGTGATTTTCGGGGCGGAGGACCAGTTCTTCAACCGGTTCGCGGGCATGACGCGGTTCTCGCCGATCCTGCCTGTCGTGGGGGGCGAGACGCGGTTTCAGCCGGTCTATGTGGATGATGTGGCGCAGGCCGCGGCCAAGGCGGTGATGGGTGCCGTGGAGCCGGGCATATACGAGCTTGGCGGCCCCGAGGTGGCGACATTCCGCGAATGGATGCAGGTGATGCTTGGCATCATCCGCAGGCGGCGGCTGATTGTCGGCATCCCGTTCGGGGTGGCCTCGGTCATGGCGGCGGTGATGGAACTGGTGCAGACGGTCACGCTTGGCCTTGTGCCGCCGCCAATCACCCGCGACCAGGTGCGCAGCTTGCGGGTGGACAATGTGGTAAGCGCGGATGCCCGGAGCTTTGCCGATCTCGGGATCGTCCCGGTTGCACCCGAGGCGGTCCTTCCCGATTACCTGTGGCGGTTCCGGCCTGCGGGCCAATACGAGGTGATCCGCGAATCTGCCCGTAATCTCAAGGCGTAAGCGCGTCAGGCATAGGCGAGGGCGAGAAGCACCACCCCCAGCGCGACACGGTAGATCACATAAGGGGTGAAGCTCACCCTGTCCAGAAACCGCATCATGAGACAGAGCGCCGCCCAGGCCGCCGCGAACGAGAAGAGCGCGGCAAATCCTGCGCGTGCGAGCAGGTCTATTCCCGCCTCTGCCTTTGCCTGTGACAGGTCGATGGCGAGCACGGCGCCGGTGGCCAGCGTCGCGGGGATCGACATGAGCATGGACAGCCGCGTCGCATCGCGGCGTTCCAGCCCGATGGCGCGAGCCCCGGTGATGGTTATGCCCGAGCGCGAAACGCCGGGAATCAGGGCCACCGCCTGCCATAGTCCGAGGATGATGGCACGGCGCAGGCTCCAATCGGGGGCGCGCAGGGTTTGCGGGGCCGCGCGGTCGATCCACCACAAGAGGATGCCGAAAACAATCATTGTCCAGCCGATCACGCGGATGTCGCGCAGCGCGTCCTGCCAATCCATGAGGACGATCACCCCGCCAGCCATGACGAGCGGTATGGTGGCGATCATGAGGTTGCGCGCGAGGATCGCCTCTGGCCCCTCCCGCCTGCCGCGCATAAGCGCGGAGAGGCCGCGGCCGGCTGCTGCCGAGTCCGCGCGGAAATAGACGATGACGGCGAGAATCGAGCCAAGGTGAACCGCCACGTCAAGGGCTACATCATCCGTTCCGGTGCCGTTCATCTGGTGCAGGAGCGCGAGATGAGCCGAGGAGGAGATCGGCAGGAATTCGGTGATGCCCTGGATGATCGCGAGCAGAAAAAGAGGAAGCAGCGTCATCAAAATGGTCCCGAATATGCACGAGGCAGGTATAAGGTATTGAGTTTCAATGACAAGGCGATAACTAAGTCCGAATCGGACCAAACTTAGCAAATATGTTCCGACCGCAGTGTGGGATTTGCGTAATTTCCCTTCAATAGGTCAGCGTAAATGACTTTTCATGCCGCGGCATCTGGGTTAAGAGGGCGCACGCAGAGATCCGGGAGGGCAGAACGTGGCGAAGCAACCCATGCTGAAATTCGTGACGGTCGGGCGGGATATGCCCGAGAAGCGGGGGGCGGAGGCGCGGCGGCGGGATTTCCATGAAATCTATGCCGAGTTCGCCGAGACCAAGGCGCAGGAGCAGGCGGCGCGGTGCAGCCAGTGTGGCGTTCCCTATTGCCAGAGCCATTGCCCTCTGCATAACAACATCCCCGACTGGCTGCGCCTCACCGCCGAGGGGCGGCTGAAAGAAGCCTATGAAATCAGTCAGTTCACCAATACGTTCCCGGAAATTTGCGGGCGCATCTGCCCGCAGGACCGGCTTTGCGAGGGCAATTGCGTGATCGAGCAATCCGGCCACGGCACCGTCACCATCGGCGCGGTGGAGAAATACATCACCGATACCGCCTGGGAGAAGGGCTGGGTCGAGCCGATCAAGCCCTCCTCCGAACGCATTGAATCCGTTGGGATAATCGGCTCCGGCCCTGGTGGCTTGGCGGCGGCGGATGTGCTGCGGCGGGCGGGCGTGCAGGTGACTGTATATGAACGCTCCGACCGCGCGGGCGGCCTCATGACCTATGGCATCCCCGGCTTCAAGCTGGAGAAGGATGTGGTCATGCGGCGGATCGCGCAGCTTGAGGAAGGCGGCGTGAAATTCGTGCTGGATTGCAACGTGGGCACAGATATCACATTCGAGGAAATCCGCAACAAACACAACGCAGTAATCATCGCCACAGGGGTCTACAAGAGCCGCGATCTGGCCGGGCCGGGGGCAGAGGCGCAAGGGATCGTGCGGGCCATCGACTACCTGACGGCGAGCAATCGGGTGGGTTTTGGCGACCATGTGCCGGAATTTGACAGCGGCGAATTGAACGCCGAGGGCAAACGAGTGGTTGTGGTTGGTGGCGGTGATACCGCAATGGATTGTGTGCGCACGGCGATCCGGCAGGGGGCCAAGGCCGTCACCTGCCTTTACCGCCGCGACCGCGACAACATGCCCGGAAGCCAGCGCGAGGTGGCCAATGCCGAGGAAGAAGGCGTGGTTTTCGAATGGCTTAGCGCGCCTGTGGGGTTCATGGGCGATCCTGTCAAGGCCGTGAAGGTGCAGAAGATGCGCCTTGGCGCGCCGGATGCGACGGGCCGCCAAAGCCCCGAGCCAATCGCGGGCGCGATCGAGGATGCGCCCGCCGACCTTGTCATCAAGGCGCTTGGCTTTGAGCCGGAAGACATTCCAACCCTCTGGGATCAAAAGAAATTGGAGGTCACGCGCTGGGGCACGGTCAAGGCCGAGTTCACCACCGGGCGCACCGCGCTGCCGGGGGTTTACGCGGTGGGCGACATCGTGCGGGGCGCCTCTCTCGTGGTTTGGGCGATCCGCGACGGGCGCGATGCGGCGGCGGCGATCCTCGACGATCTGGGCGCAAAGCAGGCCATCGCGGCGGAATGAACCGCACGGTTCGGGACCGGCGGCGTGACGGGGCGGCAAGGGGCGGTTAACCAATTCGATACCGCACCGACAAGGACACTATGACTGACCTATCAGGTGCAGGGCCGGGGTCAAGGAAAGGTAAGGACCGATGACCGAATTCGATCTGAACTGGGCGGCAAGGGAAGCGGCCAAGCGCGACTGGCTGGCCGAGAACGGCATGTATGCCCATGACGAGGAGCATTCCTCTTGCGGCGTCGGCCTTGTCGTCAACATCGACGGCACGCCGTCGCGCAAGGTGGTGCAGGCGGGGATCGACGCGCTGAAAGCGATCTGGCATCGCGGCGCGGTTGATGCCGACGGCAAGACCGGCGACGGGGCGGGCATCCATGTGCAGATCCCGGTGCCGTTCTTTTACGATCAGATCCGGCGCACCGGGCACGAGCCGAACGAGGGCCGCCTGATTGCGGTCGGGCAGGTGTTCTTGCCACGCACGGATTTCGGCGCGCAGGAACGCTGCCGCACCATCGTGGAAACCGAAGTGCTGCGCATGGGGCACACGATCTATGGCTGGCGGCATGTGCCGGTGGATGTGTCCTGCCTTGGTGAAAAGGCCAACGCAACGCGCCCCGAGATCGAGCAGATCCTGATTTCCGATGCCAAGGGTCTTGATGAGGAGGCGTTCGAGCGCGAGCTTTACGTGATCCGCCGCCGGATCGAGAAAGCCGCGCAGGCGGCGGGGATTGCGGGCCTCTATATTGCCAGCCTGTCGTGCCGCAGTATCATCTACAAGGGCATGATGCTGGCCGAGCAGGTGGCGGTGTTCTATCCCGATCTGATGGACGCGCGATTCAAGAGCGCCTTTGCGATCTATCACCAGCGCTATTCCACCAACACCTTCCCGCAATGGTGGCTGGCACAGCCGTTCCGGATGCTGGCGCATAACGGCGAGATCAACACCCTCAAGGGCAACCTGAACTGGATGAAGAGCCACGAGATCCGCATGGCCAGCAGCGCCTATGGCGAGATGGCCGAGGATATCAAGCCGATCGTGGCGCAGGGATCAAGCGACAGTGCCGCGCTCGATGCGGTGTTCGAATTGCTGGTGCGCGCAGGACGAAGCGCGCCGATGGCCAAGACCATGCTGGTGCCGGAATCCTGGTCGAAACAGGCCGAGGAACTGCCCGAGGCCTGGCGCGACATGTATTCCTATTGCAACTCTGTGATCGAGCCCTGGGACGGGCCTGCCGCGCTGGCCATGACCGATGGCCGCTGGGTCTGCGCGGGGCTTGACCGCAACGGGCTGCGCCCGATGCGCTATGTGGTGACCGGCGACGGGCTGGTGATCGCCGGGTCAGAGGCCGGAATGGTGCCGGTGGATGAGGCCACGGTAAAGGAAAAGGGCGCGCTTGGCCCCGGTCAGATGATCGCGGTGGACATGACCGAGGGGCGGCTGTTCCACGATGCCGAGATCAAGGACAAGCTGGCCACGGCGCAGCCATTCGGCGAGTGGGTCGGCAAGATCAACGAGTTGGACGAGGTTCTGGCGGGGGTCACGGAAAAGCCGCTCTTCACCGGGGCGGAGTTGCGGCGGCGGCAGATCGCGGCGGGCTATACCATCGAGGAGATCGAGCAGATCCTCGCGCCGATGGCCGAGGATGGCAAGGAGGCGGTGGCCAGCATGGGCGATGACACGCCCGCCGCCGTCCTGTCGCGGCAATACCGCCCGCTGAGCCATTATTTCCGGCAGAATTTCAGCCAGGTGACCAACCCCGCGATTGACAGTTTGCGCGAATTCCGGGTGATGAGCCTCAAGACGCGGTTCGGCAATCTCAAGAACGTGCTGGACGAAAGCAGCGCACAGACCGAGATTATCGTGCTCGAAAGCCCGTTCGTGGCCAATGCGCAATGGGATGAGCTCTTGCGGCAATTCGGCGGCGACGTGGCCGAGATCGACTGCACGTTTGCGCCCGGCGGCACCGCGCTTCAGGACGGGCTGGAGCGGATCCGCGCCGAAGCCGAGGATGCCGTGCGCTCGGGTATAGGCAATATCGTGCTGAGCGATCATGGCCTTGGCGAGGCGCGTATCGGGATGCCGATGATCCTGGCCACGAGCGCGGTGCACAGCCATCTTACGCGCAGGGGGCTTCGGACCTTCTGTAGCCTCAACGTGCGCGCGGCGGAATGCATCGACCCGCATTATTTCGCGGTTCTGATCGGCGCAGGGGCGACCACGGTCAATGCCTATCTCGCCGAGGACACGATTGCCGACCGCATTGGCCGGGGCCTTGTCGATGGCAGCCTGACCGAGGCGGTGGCGCGCTATCGTGCGGCGATTGATCTGGGGCTTCTCAAGATCATGTCGAAGATGGGAATCTCGGTGATTTCCTCTTATCGCGGCGGGCTCAATTTCGAGGCGGTGGGGCTGTCGCGCGCCATGTGTGCCGAGTATTTCCCCGGCCTTGTGAGCCGCATCTCGGGGATCGGGGTGAGCGGTATCCAGGCCAAGCTCGAAGAGGTGCACGGCCGCGCCTTTGCTGGCGGAAGCGCTATCCTGCCCATCGGCGGCTTCTACAAGGCGCGCAAATCGGGCGAGACCCATGCCTGGAGCGCGCAGACCATGCACATGATGCAGACGGCGTGCAACACCGCGAGTTTCGAGCTGTGGAAACGGTATTCAGCGGCGATGCAGGCGAACCCGCCCATCCACCTGCGCGACCTGATGGCGATCAAGCCCAAGGGCGAGGCGGTGCCATTGGAAGAGGTCGAGAGCGTGACCGCGATCCGCAAGCGGTTCGTGACGCCGGGGATGAGCCTTGGGGCGCTGAGCCCGGAGGCGCACAAGACGCTGAATATCGCGATGAACCGGATCGGCGCGCGCTCTGATTCGGGCGAGGGCGGCGAGGATCCGGCGCATTTCACGCCCGACGCCAATGGCGACAACCCCAGCGCCAAGATCAAGCAGGTGGCGAGCGGCCGGTTCGGGGTGACGGCGGAATATCTCAACCATTGCGAGGAACTGGAGATCAAGATCGCGCAGGGTGCCAAGCCCGGCGAAGGCGGGCAGTTGCCGGGGATGAAGGTCACCGACCTGATCGCGCGGCTGCGGCATTCGACCAAGGGCGTGACCCTCATCAGCCCGCCGCCGCATCACGATATCTATTCCATCGAGGATCTGGCGCAGCTTATCTATGACCTCAAGCAGATCAACCCAACCGTCAAGGTGACGGTCAAGCTGGTGGCGCAATCTGGCGTGGGCACGATTGCCGCCGGTGTGGCCAAGGCCAAGGCGGATGTGATCCTCATTTCCGGCCATAATGGCGGCACCGGGGCCTCGCCCGCCACGTCGATCAAATATGCCGGCCTGCCCTGGGAAATGGGCCTGACGGAGGCGCATCAGGTGCTGTCGATGAACAACCTGCGGGGGCGGGTGACGCTGCGCACCGATGGCGGCTTGCGCACCGGGCGCGATATCGTGATGGCGGCGATGATGGGGGCCGAGGAATTCGGCATCGGCACCGCCGCGCTCATCTCGATGGGCTGCATCATGGTGCGGCAATGCCAGAGCAACACCTGCCCCGTGGGTGTCTGCACGCAGGACGAGGCGTTGCGCGACAAGTTCACCGGCACGGCCGAAAAGGTGGTGAACCTCATCACCTTCTACGCGCAGGAGGTGCGCGAGATCCTCGCCAGTATCGGCGCGCGCAGCCTTGACGAGGTGATCGGGCGGGCGGACCTGCTCACGCAGGTGAGCCGTGGCTCGGCGCATCTCGATGATCTCGATCTCAACCCCATGCTGATTACCGTCGATGGCGCGAGCCATATCCGCTATGACCGCACCCGCCCGCGCAACGAGGTGCCCGACACGCTCGACGCCGAAATCGTGCGCGACGCGGCGCGGTTCCTCAATGATGGCGAGAAGATGCAGCTTCACTATACGGTGCAGAACACGCATCGCTCGGTGGGCACGCGCGTCTCGTCGCATATCGTGCGGCGCTTCGGGATGCGCAACAACCTGCAACCGGACCACCTGACCGTCAAGCTCAAGGGCAGCGCGGGGCAAAGTCTTGGCGCGTTCGCGGCCCCCGGTCTCAAGATCGAGATCGCGGGCGATGCCAATGATTACGTCGGCAAGGGCCTGTCGGGCGGCACCATCGTGGTGCGCCCGCCGATGGCAAGCCCGCTCGTGGCGCATGAGAACACGATCATCGGCAACACCGTGCTTTACGGGGCGACCGCCGGCTATCTCTTTGCCGCCGGTCGCGCGGGCGAGCGGTTTGCCGTGCGCAACTCGGGTGCCAGGGTGGTGGTTGAGGGCTGCGGCAGCAATGGCTGCGAATACATGACCGGCGGGGTGGCGGTGATCCTGGGCGCGATCGGCGCGAATTTCGGGGCCGGGATGACCGGCGGCATGGCCTATATCTACGATCGCGAGGGCCGCGCGCCCGCGCTTGTCAATGGCGAGACGCTGGTGGCCTGCCCGGTGGCAGAGCCGCATTGGCAGGCCGAGCTGAAAGGGCTGATCGAGCGCCACGCCGCCGAGACCGGATCGCAGCGGGCGCGCGACATCCTGCAATACTGGGACAGCGAATTGCCGCATTTCGTGCAGCTTTGTCCGCGCGAGATGCTCGACAAGATCACCCATCCGCTGGGCGCGGAGCCGGAAGCGATCCCGGCGGAGTGACGTGCGGCGGCGGCGGGGGCGCGCGCGCTTGCGTCCCCCGTCGCATGAATATTTGAGCCAGGAAGATGCGCGGGCCGCATCTAAGCGGTTTTGCCGCGCGGTCCGGCCCTGTATAGCAGCGGCATGGCACGGGCACGGCGCAGAAAGACACGGGACAGGGGCGTGGCGCGCGCGCTGCGGCGCTGGCTGTGGCGCGGCGTGCTGTTGGTTGTGGGCACTCTGGCGCTGAGCCTGCTGGCCTATCGCTGGATCGATCCGCCGGTGACGATCTATACTTGGCAAGAGGCGCGGCGTCTGGGCGTGATCGCGCATGAGCCGGTGCCGATGGCGCGGATCGCGCCGGTGATGGCGCGCGCGGCGGTGGCGGCCGAGGATGCCAATTTCTGCCGACACTGGGGGTTTGACATGGCCGCCATTCGCGTGGCGATTGCCGAGGGGTCGGGGCGCGGTGCCTCGACCATCAGCCAGCAGGTGGTCAAGAATGTCTGGCTCTGGCATGGGCGAAGCTGGGCGCGCAAGGCGCTTGAGGCCGCGATCACGCCGCTGGTGGAGGCGGTCCTGCCCAAGCGGCGCATCCTTGAGCTTTATCTCAACCAGGCGGAATTCGACGAGGGCGTTTTCGGCGTCGAGGCCGCCGCGCGGCATTACTTCGGCGTCACGGCCGCCGATCTGAGCGCGGTGCAGGCGGCAAGGCTTGCCGCCGTGCTGCCCGATCCCAAGGGGCGCTCGGCGGCGCGGCCCTCGGCGGCGCTGCGCCAGCGGGCGGCGGCGATCATGGACGGGGCGGCGACCATCGCGCGCGACGGGCGCGCGGCCTGTTTCGAGGATTGAATCCGCTGGCCAAAGCGGGCATGGAGGGGCGCGTTCCCCAACCCGAGGTAGCCCTGACGATGGCCCGGCTCTATCACGTTCCGCTCTCGCCGTTTTGCCGCAAGGTGCGGCTGTGTCTTGCCGAAAAGCGGATCGAGTGCGAACTGGTCGAGGAGCGCTATTGGGAGCGCGACCCCGATTTTCTCCGCCGCAACCCGGCGGGCAAGGTGCCGGTGCTGCGCATCGATGGCCGAGACCTGAGCGAAAGCGCCGCGATCTGCGAATATATCGAGGAGCGCCACCCGACGCCGCCCCTGATGCCGAAAGGGGCCGAGGCGCGCCATGAGGTGCGGCGGCTGGTGGGGTGGTTCGATGACACGTTCCACCACGAGGTGACCGCCAAGCTGCTTTATGAGCGGGTCAACAAGAAGCTGATGAAGCAGGGATTTCCCGATAGCCGCAATGTCAAGGATGGGGCGCGGGCGATCAAGTTCCATCTCGATTACATGGCGCTTTTGCTGGATCATCGGCGGTGGCTGGCAGGCGATGTGATGACGCTGGCGGATTTCGCCGCCGCCGCGCATCTGTCGGTGCTGGATTACATCTCGGATGTGGATTGGCATCGCTCGGAGGCGGTGAAGGACTGGTATGCCAAGATCAAGTCGCGCCCCGCGTTCCGGGGCTTGCTGGCCGATCAGGTGCCGGGATTCCCGCCGCCTGCGCATTATGCCGATCTGGATTTCTAGAGCGTGTCGCGTTCATTTGCACTCACGCGACCCACTCTAACCTTTTGTGGTCGCATGTTTTTCTGCGCAAAACCGGTTCCCACTTTTGCGCAACATGCTCTAGAGCGTTTTGGTTTTTCGTTGACGCAGCAAAACGCTCCAAATGATTGAGTTGGCGCAATTTCGAACCGAAAAAGTCTATCAACTTTTTCTGAAATTGCTTTAAATCGGGGGCGCTGCCCCCGTCGCCGCGCGCGGCGACTCCCCCGGAGTATTTTTCGGCAAGATGAAGGCAGGGCTGAAACAGAGACTGGTGGCGCGTGCCTTTGACGAGGGGTTCGATCTCTGTCGTTTGTGCAGGCCGTGGGATGTGCCCGAGGTTCCCGCGCGGCTGGCGGCGTTTCTGGAGGCGGGCCGGCATGGGCAGATGGGATGGCTGAAGGAGCGTGCCCATTGGCGGGGTGCACCGCAGGTTCTGTGGCCCGAGGCGCGCACGGTGATCGTGCTGGGCGAGAGCTATACGCCCGAGGGTGATCCGCTGGCGGGGCTGGCGCGGCGGGATCGGGGCAACATCTCGGTCTATGCGCGGGGCCGCGATTATCACGATACGGTCAAGAAGCGGCTCAAGCGGCTGGCGCGCTGGCTGATCGCGGAGGCGGGCGGCGAGGTCAAGGTATTTGTCGATACCGCGCCGGTGCCGGAAAAGCCGCTGGGGCAGGCGGCGGGGTTGGGCTGGCAGGGCAAGCATACCAACCTTGTGAGCCGCGAGTTGGGGAGCTGGTTCTTTATCGGGTCGGTGTTCACCACGCTGGAATTAGACACTGATCCGGCGGAAGTGGATCATTGCGGCTCGTGCCGGGCCTGTCTCGATATCTGCCCGACGGATGCCTTTCCCGCGCCCTATCAGCTCGATGCGCGGCGCTGCATTTCCTATCTGACGATCGAGCACAAGGGGCCGGTGGACGAGGCGCTGCGCCCCGGTCTGGGAAACCGGATTTACGGCTGCGACGATTGTCTGGCGGTGTGCCCGTGGAACAAGTTTGCCGTCGAGGCGCGGGAGGTGCGCTATGCCGCGCGCGAAGACCTTCTGGCACCGCCCCTGGACGAGTTGGCGGCGCTGGGCGAGGCGGGGTTTCGCGCGCGGTTTTCGGGCAGTCCGATCAAGCGGATCGGTTGGGCGCGGTTCCTGCGCAACGTGCTTTATGCCGTCGGCAATTCGGGGCAGGTGCGGCTTTTGCCGACGGCGCGGGCGCATCTGGAACATGAGGATGCGGCGGTTGCGGATGCGGCGCGCTGGGCGGTGGAAAGGCTGGATGCGTGACGCTTTTGCTGGGGGTGGATACGGGCGGCACCTATACCGATGCCGTGCTCATGCGCGACGAGGCCGAGGTGGTGGCGAGCGCCAAGGCGTTGACCACGAAGGCCGATCTGGCCATCGGGATCGGCGAGGCGGTGGCCGCCGTGCTGGCGGCAAGCGGGGCCGCGCCGGGCGAGATCGGGCTGGCGTCGCTTTCGACCACGCTGGCGACCAATGCCTTGGTCGAGGGGCAGGGCGGGCGCGCGGGGCTGGTCTATATCGGCTTTCGAGAGGGAGATTTGGCCGCGCACGGGCTGCGCGAGGCGCTGGGCGGCGATCCGGCGCTGGTGATCAAAGGCGGGCATGGCCATGCGGGGGGCGAGGCGGCGGCGCTCGACGAGGCGGCCTTGCGCGGCTGGCTGGCGGCGGGCACGGGGGCCGAAGCCTATGCGGTGGCGGGCCTTTTTGCCACGCGCAACCCCGCGCATGAATTGCGCGCCGCCGCGATCATCCACGAGGTGACGGGCCGGCCGGTGAGCCTGTCGCATCATCTCTCGGCCAAGTTGGGGGGGCCGAAGCGGGCGTTGACGGCGCTCTTGAATGCGCGGCTGGTGGGGATGATCGCGCGGTTGATTGATCGCGCCGAAGGCAAGCTGCGCGATCTGGGCATTGCCGCGCCCCTGATGGTGGTGCGCGGCGACGGGGCGCTGATTTCGGCGGATCAGGCACGGGCGCGGCCCATCGAGACGATCCTGAGCGGCCCTGCGGCGAGCATTGTGGGCGCGCGCTGGCTGACCGGGGCGGATCATGCGCTGGTCTCGGATATCGGCGGGACGACGACGGATGTGGCGGTGCTCAGGGATGGGCGGCCAGCCATTGATCCCGAGGGCGCGCGCGTTGGCCCGTGGCGCACGATGGTCGAGGCGGTGGCGATGCGCACCTTTGGCCTTGGCGGTGACAGCGAGGTGCATCTGGCCGAGGGGCTGGGGGGCGGTGTGCGGCTTGGGCCGCGACGGCTCGTGCCGGTGAGCCTGATGGCGCTCGAGGCGCGCGGGGTGGTGCATGAGGCGCTGGAGGCGCAGGCGCGCGCGGCGGCCCCAGGCGAGATGGATGCACGATTCGTGCGCGCCGTGCCGGGGATGGAGGCGGGTGGACTGGCCGAGCGGGAGGCCATGCTGTTGGCGCGGATCGGTGGTGAGGTCTGGCCGCTGGGCGCGGTGCTGCGCAACCGGATGGATCACGGCGCGCTTGACCGTCTGGTGCGGCGCGGGCTGGTGCAGGTGGCAGGCGTCACGCCTTCGGATGCTGCGCATGTGCTGGGCAAGGTCGCGGTCTGGGATGGTGGTGCCGCGCGGATGGCGCTGGAGGTGCTGGCGCGCAGGCGCGTGGGATCGGGTGAGTGGCTGGCCGAGGGGCCCGAGGCGCTGGCGGCGATGATCGTGGAGCGGCTCACGCATCAGACCGCGCTGGCGCTCTTGGAGGTGGGCTTTGCCGGGGAGGAGGCGGATTTCGGCCTGCCGCCCGAGGTGCTGGCGGGGCATGTGCTGACGCAGCGGGGCCTTGGGCCGCATCGCGGGCTGGTGCGGATCGAGGCGGGCCTCAACGTGCCGGTGGTGGGGCTGGGGGCTGCGGCAGCGAGCTATTATGGCGCGGTGGGCGCGCGGCTGGGATGCGAGATGATCCTGCCCGCGCATGGCGGCGTGGCCAATGCCATCGGCGCGGTGGTGGGCCGGGTGGTGATCCGGCGCGCGGGCGTGGTGACCGCCCCCGCCGAGGGCCGCTATCGCGCGCATCTTGAAAGCGGGCCGGTGGATTTCGCCGAGGCCGAGGCCGCGATGGCGGCGTTGGAGGCGGTTTTGAGTGCCGAGGCGCGGGCCGAGGCCGAGGCGGCGGGGGCGGTGGATGTGCAGATCGCTGCGCGGCGCGAGGTGAAGGGGGCGGAGACGGAGGGGCGACGGGTGTTTATCGAGGCCGCGATCGTGGTAGAGGCAGGGGGGCGGCCACGGGTGGCGGTGGGATGAGGGGGCGCTGCCCCCGTCGCACGATGGGTGCGCCCCCGGAATATTTGGGGCAAGATGAAGGAGGGGATCATGGGTGCGGCGGATCGGTTTGACCCGGATACCGCGGGGCGGCCATGCGGGGCGCGGTTCTGCCACGCAGATGGGTCGTCGAGCGCACCTTCGCATGGCTCGGTCGTTGTCGGCGTCTCGCGAAGGAAATGCGCCCTTGCAGGAGGTTGAAATCACGCACTCCATTTTCAATCGGACAATCTCGTTGAGATGAAGGAACTTCATCGAATCCGGGATCGGAAGAAGTGGCGGAGGATCAACGGACCAAACCGTCTGCCCGAGGTCATTCAGGGGATTGCGTTCAAAGACGGCATCAAGCCACTTCAAAACGCCGCCTGATGAAGGCCGTCACCAACTTTTGGGCATAGCTCCGCCACGAGGGGCGTGACCCCCAAACGCTCGCCAGCCGCACCAGTCTCCATGCAAATGCCCGCGCGCAAAACCCAGGGCGCTGGTCACCCATCTTCGACATCACCGAGCGTG
>DISF01000100.1 GCA_002421985.1 Roseovarius sp. UBA6217
CGGGTTCCGGGGTGAGCGAAGTATACACGAATGAAAGCTCAATTTGCGGGCCCAATTGCCCGCAGTGAAGGGCTGGCGTCGTCCGTTGGTAGTTTCAGGGACGCCTCGAACCCCGACGAGCTGCCGGGGCGCGGTGATTTCAGAACCAGCGAGCCTTCGATGCGATCAGCAATGGCGGCGACGATTGCAAGGCCGAGCCCGCTGCCATCTCCACTTGCGTCCGCGCGCTCGAAGCGGGCTGTGAGACGGTCCAAAGTTTCACGTGGCAGGACAGGCCCGTCATTTGCGACGATCAACTGGCCATCCTGCGTCAAGGTCACGTCGACCGGGGCGGCGTCCGTGCCATGACGCAGAGCATTCTCTACCAGGTTTCGACAGAGAATGCCAAAGGCGTCTGGATCAAGGTCCGACATCACCGGTGCCTCCGGCAGCGTCAACGCGATGCGG
This sequence comes from Roseovarius sp. UBA6217, assembly GCA_002421985.1. Lineage (GTDB taxonomy): Bacteria > Pseudomonadota > Alphaproteobacteria > Rhodobacterales > Rhodobacteraceae > Roseovarius. The sequence continues at coordinate 448 of DISF01000100.1, forward strand.
CCAGGCGATCCCGTTCGGGCGACATCGTCGACTACCAGCCGCGCAACGATCCGGAGATCGGAGCATCGATCCAGGCGAAGCTGTCCGCCTTCGGCGCGTGCCAGCTGCATAAGGCGTTCGGACAGCCGGGTCAGTCGCTTGAGAGTGGCTTCTATTTCGCCCGCCCGGGCGCGGGCGGTCGTATCGCCAGTTTCGGACTGCAGGCGCTGAGCCTGCGCGATGGCGCCGGCCAAGGGCGTCCTAAGCTCGTGCGCGGCGTTCGCGGCAAAGCTTCGCTCGGCATCAAAACTGCCCTTGAGCCGCGCGAGCAGCCTGTTCAGGGTGGCTGCCACAGGTGCGATTTCGGAGGGGATGTCATCGCCCGGAACGGGTGACAGGTCGCGGGCATTGCGCGCATCCAGTCGTTCGCCGAAGCGTCGCAGTGGGGCGAGGCTCGCCTTTACTGCGAAAACGATGGCCAGCAACGCGAGCGGCAACACGATCAGGAGCGGCAGGCCGAGGCCCATCTGTATCTCGCGCGCGACGGAGGCGCGGTGCCCGAGGGGTTCGGCGACCGTGATCCTGACGGTCCCCTGCAACGCTTCTTCGTTGTAGAGGCGGTGGGTTGCGGTCTGGCGGAAGCCCGGGCCGTCATAGTCCGGAAAAACCGCCATGTCCGCTGCGTGCGACTGAAGCAGGATGCGGTCACCTGCGTCACGCACGATGTAGGTGAAGAGCTCGTCGTGCTCGCGGATCGCGCCGAGATGCTGCGTAACTCCATCCTCTTCGCGCCCGACGATATCCACGACCGCCAGTGGCAACAGTCGCTGCGCGGTTTCCTGCAGCGCGGAGTCGAAGACCTCGTCCATCTCTGCACGCAGGATCACGGCCGTAACAGAGGCGGCAGCAATCCACAGGACGGTCAACAGAATGCCAAGGAACAGTCCGAGCCGGGCCTGCAGGCTCGCGGGCCACTTCATGGCTTGCCCAGGCGGTAGCCCATACCGCGCTCGGTCTCGATGATGGCGCTGCCGAGCTTCTTGCGCAGGCGGCTGACATGGACCTCGATCGTGTTGCTCTCCACCTCGGCGTCGAAGGCGTAGAGTTTCTCTTCCAGCTGCGCTTTCGACAGAAGCTGCCCGGGGCGGGACAGAAGCGCCTCGAACAGCGCCCATTCGCGTGCGGTCAGCGCAACCGGCTTGCCATCACGATGGACGCTGCGCGCGGCAAGGTCGATCTCCAGCGGCCCGTGCGTGATGATCGGGTTCGGGTTGCCGCTGTAGCGCCGGGCGACCGAGCCGATGCGCGCCGACAGTTCCGACAGGTCGAACGGCTTCACAAGGTAGTCGTCGGCACCCGCGTTAAGCCCCTCGATCCGGTCCGACACCTGGTCGAGCGCGGTCAGGATGATCACGGGCGTCACGTCGCCCCGCGCGCGCAGTGCCTTAAGGAAGCCGATGCCACGGCCATCGGGTAGCATCAGGTCGAGCAGCAGGAGATCATAAGCGGCACCGGCCATGGCATCGCGCGCCGCATCCAGCCGTGTCACCCAGTCTGCCGAATGGCCATCGCCTGCGATCTGGTCGCGGACGGCAGCGCCCAGAACCGTGTCGTCCTCGATCAGCAGAATGCGCATATCCGGTCCCGTCCCCTCGATGATGACCCTCGATGATCTGTCTGGCTGACGCAAAGCTGACGCCGCCGGGCGCCGAGCTTCAGGCTGCCGTCAGCTTTGCCGCGCATATGTCGCATCAAGAGGCGTGCCACGAGGAGTTTGCCCCATGAAGAATACAATGACAATTCTCGGCTTTCTCGCGCTCTTCCCGGCGGGGGCGGCGCTGGCGGGTGATGACTGCTTCGTGCCCATGGCGGACTGGCAGCCGAGGGATGCCGTTCAGCGCCTCGCCGAAGACAACGGCTGGACTGTGCGCCGCATCAAGATCGACGATGGCTGTTACGAGATCAAGGGCCGGGATGCCGGGGGGCGTCGGATCGAGGTCACGGTTCATCCTGGCACGCTGGAGGTGATCGAGTTCGAATACGAGGATGATGACGATGATGACGAGGGTCGGCGCCGGGATCGGGAGGGCCGAAACCGTGACTGATACCGCGGAACGCGCACGGCGTTTCCGCCTCGCGCCCGGTACGCCATCCCTTCCGTGGTTCGCACCCTCGGGAATGCCCTTTGGCCCCTTGCTTGTCGCGATCCCCTGTCTTCTGGCCGGGCTGCTTGGCTTTACCACCTATGCGTCCTATGGCTCAGAGGCCGCCATCGGGATCGCTGTCGGGGCCGCGGCGGTCGTCGCCATGGCGCAGACCCTGATCCTTGCCGCACGACCGCGTCTGCTGGAGCCGTTGTTCGGTGGGCTCGACCGCATGTACCGGGTCCACAAGTGGCTGGGCATCTCTGCCCTGGTCCTGATGATCCTGCACCAGCAGATCGAGCCGGATTTCGAGCGGACGGTTCGTGAAACCGCGCTGGGAGAGCTGGCCGAGGGGGCGGGCGAGTTTGCCTTCAACGCCCTGCTCGTGCTGATCGCGATCAGCTGGTTCCGGCGACTGCCGTTTATCGGGTTGGAGATTCCCTATCAGATCTGGCGTTTCAGCCACCGGTTCATGGGCGCACTGTTCGCCCTGGTCGTGTTTCACCAGTTCTTTGTCGACATGCCTGCCGGGGTCGATCCGTCGCTGTCGGTGATGCTGAACACCTTCGGGTTCGCAGGCGTGATTGCCTGGCTGCATACCGAATTCGTCGCGCCGCGCCTGCGGCGCAGGGCGTTCACGGTCAGCGACATCAGCCGACAGGGCGACACAACGACCGTAAAGCTGAGCCCCAAAGGGCGGGTCCTGCGCTGGCGGCCGGGGCAATTCGCCTTCTTCTGCGCGCCGGAAGCGGGGTTTTCCGAACCGCACCCGTTCACGATCGCCAGCGCCCCACGCCCTGACGGCACGCTGACCCTGTCAATCAAGGGGCTGGGGGACTGGACCCGGCGCTTGCCTGACGCCCTTCGGACCGGGACGCTCGTGCAGGTCGAGGGGCCTTACGGTCGGTTCGACTTCCGCAAGGGTGGCGCGCGCCAGATCTGGCTTGCGGGCGGCATCGGCATCACGCCGTTCCTCGCGTGGGCGGAAAGCCTGACCGCGGATGATCCGCGCCATATTCACCTCGTTCATTGTGTCCGCACTTCCCAAGAGGCGATCGGGGTTGAAATCCTTGAAGCGGCGGCGGCGCGTAACCCGCGGTTCAGCTTTCAGGTGGTCGCAACCGCGCGGGATGGGCGCCTGACGGCCGAGCGTCTGACCGGAATGGCGCCCTTCGCGGTCCGGGATGCCGATCTGTGGTTCTGTGGCCCGACGGGTCTGAAAGACGGGATTCTGAAGGGTTTGAAGGTGCTAGACCAGACGCCGCGACGCGTCCGCTTCGAGCATTTCGAGTTCGCCTGACAAGCAGAATATCGGTTCGGCGCACTGACCAGGCTGCGCCCGCGCCCCAGCTTCCCGCCCCGCCGATCTGGCGGGGCGTTTTTCTTCCTGACGGCAAGCTGAAGCGGGAATCGCGAAGGCGTCAGGAAGCCCTCAGGTCGCGTCTCCAGATTGTCCTCAGCAGATGACAAGGAGACCCTGCCATGAAAAAGACCCTGACCGCCTTCGCCCTGATCGCCCTTTTGCCCGCCGGCGCCGTGCTGGCCGACGACGACGATTGCCGCGCGCCCCGTGATCAGTGGCAGCCGCGCGAGGCTGCGATGCGGGTGGCCGAAGCGAACGGCTGGACCGTGCGCAAGTTCAAGATCGACGACGGCTGCTACGAGATCGAAGGCCGAGACCGTGACGGACGTGAGATCGAGGTGAAGCTCGATCCGGCGACGCTGCAGATCGTCGAGATGGACTACGAGGATGACGACGACGACCGCGGCGGTGCCCGCAATCCCGCACCCGCCGGTTCCGTCGCACCGCCGCAGAACGGCCTCTTCGGGAACGGCGCCCCACCGCAGGTCCAGGTGAACTGAGCCGCACCAAAACAACTCTCCGAACAAGGACCGATCAGATGAAATTGAAATCTCTTCTCGCAACGCTCGCGCTGACCACGGCGCTGACCCTTCCCGGCCTCGCCATGGCGCGTCCGGTCACGCTGACCACGACCCTCAACAATTACGGGGGCGACGGTGCCTATCTGGCGCTCTATGTCACCGACGCCTCGGGTGCCTATGTCGGCAGCCTGTGGATGGCCGGGACCAAGTCGAAATACTACGAGCATCTGAGCGACTGGTACCGCGCCACCGGCGGCGACACGGGCCAGGTCAACGGCATCACCGGCGCCAGCGTCGGCGCGGGCCGCTCGCTCGAGATCACGCTCGATCTGGCCGATGCGCTGTTCGATGCGGGCTACACGCTCCACATCGACGCGGCGGTCGAGGACATGCGCGACAGCCCGAACGAGGTGGCCGTCCCGCTGACGACCGCAGGTGTCGGCACGCCGGTGACCGGCAGGCGCTACATCGCCACCTTCGCCTACGACATGTGAGGGGTGATGGCCATGATCCGTGCACTCCATCGCTGGCCGGGTCTCTTGGCCCTCGCTCTCGTCACCGTCCTATCCCTGAGCGGCGCGGCACTATCGGTCTTCCCTGCGGCCGAGCGCATTGCCGCGCCGCAGGCCGAGGCGGGCATGACGGTGGCCACCCTCGCGGATCGCATCCAGCGCGCCTATCCGGGCGTCGAGCAAATCCGCCGCGCGCCCTCGGGCCGGATCACGGCCTACTGGTTCGATCAGGGCACGCCCGGTGCCGCGGTGATCGACCCCGCCACGGGTCAGGGTGCGGCCTCCGCCGACCCCAACCAGACGCAACGCTGGTTTACCAATCTGCACCGCTCGCTGTTCCTCGGCGATGGCGGGCGCATCGCCATGGCCGTGGGTGCCGTGGCGATGTTGGGTCTGTCGTTCTCCGGTGTCCTGCTGGTCACCCGGCGTGTGGGCGGTTGGCGGAACTGGTTCACGCGGCTACGCGGCCCCCTTGCTGGCCGGCTGCATGTCGAGATCGCCCGCATCGCGGTGGTCGGCCTTGTCCTGTCGTCGACCACCGCCCTGTGGATGACGGCGTCCACCTTCGATCTGCTTCCCGGTGGCGGCGTGCCCGCCATGCCGGTTGAGGTGAGCGGCGAGACGGGGTTCGCGCCTGGTCAGATGCTCCTCCTGGTGGAGACGCCTGTCGACGAACTGCGGGAATTGAGCTTTCCCTATCCCGGCGATGCGACGGACGTCTTCACGCTGAAGACCGACCAGGGGACCGGGTACATCGATCAGGGCACCGGGGCTTTGCTGGCCTGGACCGACCTTGCCGGCTGGGACCGCGTATCAGAGACCATTTACATGCTGCACACCGGACAGGGCGCGGCGGTGCTTGGCCTCGTTCTGGGGCTGATGGCGCTCGGCGTCCCGGCCATGGGCGTGACTGGCGTTGTCGTCTGGCTCGCGGGACGGAGGGGGCGGCGGCGCATCCGGGGCAATCAGCCCGCGGGACGTTCCGAAACGATCCTGCTCGTCGGCAGCGAGGGCGGCAGCACCTGGGGCTTTGCCGCTACGCTTCACGCCGCGCTGAGCCGCGCCGGCCAGAGGGTGCACACAGCACCGATGTCGGCCTTCGCGCCAGAACGCTATGCTGCGGCCAACCGGATCATCGTGCTGGCCGCGACCTATGGCGACGGAGCGGCGCCTGCCTCGGCCAAGGGCTTTCTCGACCGGCTGGCAGCAGCGGACCGCGCACCCGACGCGCCGCTCGCCGTTCTCGGCTTCGGCGACCGCAGCTTTCCGGCCTACTGCGCCTTCGCCAAGGCTGTAGCGGCTGCCGCCGAGGCAAAGGGCTGGCGGCAGCTCATGGCCATCGACACCATCGACCGTCAGTCGCCGCAGGACTTCGCCCGCTGGGGCCGTGCCCTCGGGCAAGTGCTGGGTATCCCTCTTGAACTCGCCCATCAGCCGGTTCTGCCCGCCACCGAGACGCTGACCCTCGTCTCGCGCCGAGACTACGGCGCAGAAGTGCAGGCCCCGACCGCGATCCTGCGCTTCGCCCTGCCGAAGGCGACTCTATGGCAGCGTCTGACCGGAGCGGCCTTCGCACGCTTCACCGCAGGCGACCTGATCGGCATTCTGCCCGAGGGATCACCCGTGCCGCGCCTCTACTCGCTCGCCTCTGCGCGCCGCGACGGGTTCATCGAGATCGTGGTGAGTAAGCAGCACGGCGGACTGTGCTCCGGCCAACTGACCGCGCTGGAACCCGGGCAGACCGTGACGGCGTTCCTCCGCCGCAATCCCGACTTCAGGCCTGGCCGGGCGCGCGCGCCACTGATCCTGATCGGCGCAGGCACAGGGATCGGACCTCTGGCGGGCTTCGTGCGCGGCAATGCCGGGCAGCGGCCCGTCCACCTGTTCTTCGGCATGCGTCATCCCGACAGCGACTTCTTCTACGGCGAGGAGCTGCGCGCTTGGCAGAAAGAGGGCCGTCTGACCCGTCTGGTCACGGCTGTCTCGCGCGGGACACGACCGCACTACGTCCAGGACGCGCTTCGCGGGGACGCGGCGCAGGTCGCGCAGCTCATCCGCGACGGGGCCCGTGTGATGGTCTGCGGCGGGCGCGACATGGCTGCGGGCGTGGCAGATGCGCTGGCAGAGATCCTTGCCCCGACCGGGCTCTCGCCCGCAGGGCTGAAAGCCGAGGGACGTTATGTCGAAGATGTCTACTGAGCGCGCGCGCATCGCGCTGAACGGCCCGACCATGGGCNNTGGGCACGCGCTGGTCGGCGCTGTTTTTCGCGCCGGATGGCTTCGATCCGGTGCCGGTGCGCGCAGCGCTGCAGGCCGCCGTCGATGAAGTGGACGCGCAGATGTCCACGTGGAAACCCGCCAGCGATCTGATGCGCCTGAACGCAGCGCCGGTGGGCGCGTGGGTGGCGGTGCCGGATCGGCTCGGGCAGGTTCTGCGCCTCGGGCTGGAGATCGGGCG
>DISF01000028.1 GCA_002421985.1 Roseovarius sp. UBA6217
GGTGTGGTTCAAGACGCACCCAGACCTCATCCGTCAATACAAACCGTTCCTCGACCATTCAAACCTCCATTTGGGAAACTTGAATCAGAAATCATCCAGCTTGGGAATCCCGAATGTCCACAGACCCTAGTTTCAAATCAGGCTCTGAGAGGTCAGAGAGAGATCAGGAGCATCAATCGGACCGGGCCGAGTGGTCGGGATGTCCTGCATCACAGCCACCGGGGCAAAGGAGACCGGGCGAGGGCCACCCAACTCACCGTTCCGATACTGCCGTCGCCAGACCGTCAGCAGCGACCGGCAAACCCAATGCCGCCGCGCCGTCGCCGTCACTTGCCCGTGGCCGACAAAACTCTCCTCGACAATGCGCAGCTTGTCCTAATCCGACCAATGCCGACGGCGAACACCATCGGCGGCAGACAGAACTTCGACTTGAGGGCGAATGATAAAGTCGGACATAAGGTCGGACTTACCATCGCATCGTCGCCAAAATCAGACGGCCCCCGCCGGAGCGTTACGGTATTGATGGCAGGCGACGGGCTATTGCCGCCCTTCCGCCACCAACAGGCGCGCACCGCCCTGCGCGCCTTGTCCCGATATTGGTGCCGGCGGCCCCAAAAAACAAAGTCGGTCGAGATCTGCGCAATCCCTAACGCGGTGACGTAGTGTTAGGGCGTGGTGTCCCCGCCGTCCTTCACCATGCCGCGCAGCGCGTTCATCTCCATATATTCGCCTGTCCGGGCGTGCGTGCGGCGCATCACCCCGACGCGCGCGCGCCTCACCCGCCGCGGATCAATTCGTCCTCGTCATCCGAGGCCGACAGCCCCAGCGCATCAAGCCCGTTTTCGAGATGGTCGGACAAATGCGGCGTGCCGATCAGGTAATCGGCGCAGGGCGTCGTTGCCTCCTCATAGGCGGTGCGGCGCGCCTCGTCGAATTCCTCGGCCTCGAACGTGCCGCGCCCGATCCACATGACGGCGACAAGGCTGGCCTGTTCCTCCTCGGTCAGCCGGTCGATAAAGGCGCGAAGCTCGGCCTCGGCGCGGTCAAGATCGCGCGCCATGAGCACGATCTGCGCAATCTTGTATACGGTGATGTCGAGCATGGGTGGCCTCCTCTCGCGCGATGATGCCACAGATTTTCCCGCCTGCCGAGACCCCGCCTTGATCTTACGCAAAGATCCGATAATAGGCCCAATCCGGCAACAGCCGCGAGAGCCGGAAGACATAGCTGAAAAGCCGCGGGAAATGGCGCTGAAAACTCGCATCGTCGCACATCAGCTCGAATATCTCCTGCGCCGCCGCCTCGGGCGGCATGATGAACGGCATGGCAAAATCGTTCTTTTCGGTGAGCCGCGTGCGAATGAAACCGGGATTGGCAAGCTGCACCCGCACGCCGCTGCGCCACAGATCGGCGCGCATCGATTCGGCAAGGCTCATGATGCCCGCCTTGGACGCGCCATAGCCGATCGCCCCCGGCAATCCGCGAAACCCCGAAAGCGAGCCGGTAAGCACGATATGGCCCCGGCCCCGCGCCACCATGCCCGGCACCACATGGCCCAGCACCCGCACCGCGCCGGTGAAATTCACATCCGCCATCGCGGTGGCCTCCTCGGCGCGCCACGCGGTTGCGGCCATCGGCCAGTAGACACCGGCGAGATACACCATCCCGTCGATCTCGCCCACAGCCTCTGCCGCCGCCTTTACGCTGGCCTCGTCGCGCACATCCACCGGCACCGCCCGCGCCCGCCCCGGCAGCGCGGCCACCACCGCGTCACAGCGCGCGGCATTGCGCGCCGACACGATCACCTCGGCCCCCGCGGCGCTCAGCTTGGCGGCCAGCGCCGCGCCTAGCCCCTCGCTTGCGCCCACCAGCCAATAGCGTTTGCCCTGCCAGTCGCTCATGCCTGCACCTTTCGCATCGTGGCCACAAGCTCGGCCACCTTGATCCCGAACTTGCGGAACTGGCTTCGGTTCACGATCACCCCCTCGGGTGTCAGATACATCCAGTCGGTGACGCTCAGCACATGGCCTCCCGCCTCTTGCGGCAGGCGGATGCGATAGCACAACCGCGCGGCCGATCCCGCCTGCTGCCCGATCCCTGGTCCCACCAGATCCCCGGCCTCGGCGCGGATCGTGCCATCATTGCCGATCTCCAGCCGCCATTCGCGATCCTGCCGGTTGCCGCTGTCATAGCGAAAATGCTCGCGCATGATGCCGCGATTGCCCTGCCATTCGGCCTCGAAATCGGCGTCGAACCGCGAGGCGACCCGGCCCAGCGGCCCAAAGATCACCCCCTCGCATCTGATCGCGCCGTTCAGGTGCTCGCGCAGGTCGAGCGCGGGCGCGCCCGCCGCGTAATCGCGGGGCCGTTGGGCGCCGAACCCGGCCAGCCGCACGACCAGCCAGACAGCGCCCAGCGCCACCGCTGCACCCGTCACGACAAGGGTTATCGCCTCCATTCCGTCATCCTTTCCCGTCACCGAGGTCGAGCCGCAGCAACAGCGCGATCGCCCCGAGTTTCAGAACGCAGGGCAGCCCGCCATAAAGCAGCGCCAAAAGCCACAACGCGCCCGCGTCATTCTCACCGCCGCTGCGAAAGCCCGCGGCCTCCAGCGCGGGCAGCACCGCCACGGCGGCCAACGCCAGCGTGAATTTCGACACAAAGGCCCAAAGGCCAAACCCCTCGGCCCCGCCCGGCGCGATCTCGGCTATGCGGCGGGCGAACATCGCGGGCAAGAGCGTCATATCCGCCCCCGTGGCCACGCCCGACACCACGCAGATCACAGCAAACGCCGCCAGATCGCCCGCGCCGAGCGTGATCGCCCAGCCAAACGCGGCAATGGCCAGAACCATCGCGCCAAGCAGCATCCGCTTCGCCCCGAACCGCTCTGCCAGCGCGCTCCAGAGCGGCGCGGCGCAAGCGGCGCTGAGGAAGAAGAGCACCAGATACGCCCCCTCCCATCCCGGCGCGGCAAGGCGGCTTTCGACGTAGAACAGAAACAGCGTCGAGGTGATCGCCACCGGTGCCGCATTCACAAGCGCCACCGCCAGAAGCCTGCGCGCGCGCCCGTCGCGCAGCACGAGGCCAAAGCCGGTGGGCGCGGTATCGCCGCCGCCCTGCCACTCGCCCGCCATCGCAAGCCACGCCAGCACCACCATCCCGGCAAAGGCCAGCGCATAGCCCGCCACCCCACCCAGAAGCGCGGGCGCGGTGGCCGCCGCGCATATCCCCAGAAGCGCCCCGGTCTCGCGCCAGCGCGCCAGCCGCAAATGCCCCGCGCCGGGCAGCCGCCCGGCGGCGGCGACGCCCTCGGCATAAAGGCAGATGGTGAGGAAACTGAACGCGCTGAACACGAGCGTCATCATCACCGCGAACCACCACAGTGGCGCGATGGGCGGGGCGACGGCGAAAAGCCCTACCATGCCGCCCGCGATCACTGCGGCGGCCAGCGTCACCGCCGCCCCCCGCCAGCGTGCGCCCCGCGCCGCCAGCCAGCCAAGCGCCGGATCCTGCACCACGTCGATAAGCCGCAGCGCGAACAGCACCGTGCCCAGCGCCGCAAGCGACACGCCATAGCCATCGGCATAGACCTTGGGCGCGTGGATATAGACCGGCAGTCCCGCCGCCGCGAGCATCCCGGCGAAAAGTGCATAGGCAGGCAGGCGCGGTGCGGGTTGCGCGCGGGTTATGGCGGCGGCGTGGCTCACCGGCTCACCTCGTCGGCGGGCGGCGCGGGGCGCGCGCGGAACCGCGCGCCCTTCCACCACAGCCGAAGCGCCTGCCAATGGATGAGCGCCAGCACCCGGCGCGACCCGAACGGGCGGCGCAACAGCGCCCCCGCCATCCCCCCGAGCGTGAGCGGGCGCACGCGCCCGGTCAGCGTTGCCACCACCCCGCCATTGCCCGCCGTCAGGTCGATCCATATGCCGATCCGGTCGGGCTTCAGGTCAAAGCGGAATTCGTATTGCCCCTCCACCGGCTGAAACGGCGAGACGTGGAAAATCTTGCGCGCGTGCAGGCGGTCGCTGGCGGCGATCGCGGCGTGATCGTCGCGGTGGCACAGATAGGAATGGCGGTCGCCATAGGTGTTGGTCACCTCGGCGATGACGCAGCGCAGATCGCCCGCCCCGTCGCGGCAGAGCCAGAACGCAACCGGGTTGAACACATGGCCAAGGATGCGCGGTTGCGCCAGCAATTCGATGCGCGCGGGCGCGGGCAGGCCATGCGCCGCCAGCACCTCGCGCGCCCACGCCGCTCCGCGGCCCTTGCCCGGCGCGCCGCCGTGATCGCTGTCATGCAGCGACATCACCCCGGCGCGGTTGCGCGCGAAAAGGCGCGGCGCGCGCGCCTCGGCCTCGGCATCGAGCAGCAGGTAATCCACCCCGTATCGGAACGTGTTTTCCACCGCGCCCTTGCGCCCGTGCCAGGTATGGCCCGCGATATGGCGCACCACGTTCATTCTGCGGCAATCGCAACAGTGTCGCGGGCAAGGATCGCCTCGGCCACTTCCAGCCCGGTGGCCAGCCCGTCCTCGTGAAAGCCATGGCGCAGCCACGCCCCGCAAAACCACGTTCTGCCCGTGCCATTGGCCGCGCGCACCCGGTCCTGTGCCGCCAGCGCCGCCATGTCATAGACCGGGTGGCGCAAGGTCACCTGATCGTAAATCAGCTCTTCGCGGATCGGGCGCGTGGTGTTGAGGGTCACGAAATGCGGATCGTCATGGGGGATCGGCTGAAGGCTGTTCATCCAGTAGGTCAGGTCGATCTGGCCTGTGCGTCTGGCCGGGCCTTCGGTGTAATTCCACGATGACCACACCGCGCGGCGGCGCGGCATGAGGGTCGCATCGGCGTGCAGCGTGATATCGTTGGGCTGATAGGCAATGGCCCCGAGATTTTCGCGCTCGGCCCCGGTCGGATCGGCCAGCAGGCGCAGGCTGTCATCGGAATGGGTGGCAAAAACCACCTCGTCGAACCGCTCCCACGCGCCGCCCTCGGCCCTCACCTCCACCCCGGTCGCAGAGCGCCGCACGCCGCGCACCGCGCAGCCCGTCCGCACCACGACGCCGCGCGCCTCCATCGAGGCGGCCAGCCGCGCCACATATTCGCGCGATCCGCCCGCGACGGTATACCACTGGTGCTGATCATCATAGCCCAGAAGCCCGTGGTTCTTGAAGAATTGCACCAGCGCATGGGCCGGAAACTCAAGGATTTTCTCCACCGGCGTGGACCATATCGCGCCGGAAAACGGCGTCAGGTAATAGTCGCGAAACCACCGCCCCAGCCGCATGTCCTCGATCAATTCGCCGATGGTCAGCCCACCGTCCTGCGCGGCAGCCAGCGCGCCGGCGTTGAACCGGAAGATATCGCGCAGCATCATCCAGTGACGCGGATCGAGCAAGCGCCGCGCTTGCGCGAAATAGGCGCGCCCGCCTTGCAGCCCATATTCGAACGCGCCGCCGCGAAACGATGCGCCAAAACTCATGGTGCTTTGGGTCACCGGCACGCCCAGCCTGTCGAACATGGCGGTCAGTTCGGGATAGGTGGCATAGTTGAACACGATGAAGCCGGTATCGACCGCGCAATCGCCGCGCTTGCCCGCGATCACCGTGCGCGCATGCCCGCCCAGCCGCCGTTCCGCCTCGATAAGCGTCACCGCGTGGCGCGAGGCCAGCCGCTCGGCCACCCCCATTCCGGTGATACCGCCACCGATCACGGCGATGTTTTTCTGCGCGGGCTGGGGCATGGCGGGATCGTTCCTTAAGGTTGCACTCGTTGTGTTACGCCGCCCGGCCACAACCGGATTAGAATGGCTTGCCGCACAAGCGGGGATCGCGTGGCAAAGTGATCCGGTGAGGCGCGGGGCGCGTAACCCGGTCATGTTCACCGAGGTGCATCACTGTCTTGCCGACATGGCCGCCACCCCCTCGCCGCCCGCGGGGCGGCGTGCTATGAGATGTGCGACCAAGCGGAACAGGGCGGTAAGCGGCGTGGCATCGGAGAAACAGACAAGGGTGCAGCAGGATGCGTGGGTCGCGGCGATGATCGCGGTGCGCGATGCGCGAGACGAGGCGGAATTTGCGCGCCTCTTCGGGCATTTTGCACCACGGGTAAAGGCGTTTCTCATGCGCTCCGGCGCGGATGCGACTCTGGCCGAGGAATGCGCCCAGGAAACGATGGCCGCGCTCTGGCACAAGGCGCATCTGTTTGACCCATCCCGCGCCTCGGTGGCGACGTGGATTTTCACCATCGCCCGTAATCGCCGCATCGACGCCCTGCGCCGCCAGCGCCGCCCCGAGCCCGAAGACCTGCCCTGGGGGCCAGAGCCGGAGCCGGATCAGGCCGACGTGCTGGCCCTGCAACAGGACAGCGCAAAACTGGCGGAGGCGCTGGCCAAACTGCCCGAGAAACAGCGCGTGCTGATCGAAAAGGCCTATTTCGGCGACCTGTCCCAGACCGAGATCGCCGAACAGACGGGCCTGCCGCTCGGCACGATCAAATCCCGCATCAGACTGGCGCTCGACCGTTTGCGCCATGCAATGAAGTGACGCCCATGACCATGACCCGGACCATGCCCGACATCACCCATCACCTCAGCGATCGCCTGCTTATGGCCTATGCCGCAGGCACGCTGCCCGAGGCGTTCAGCCTCACCGTGGCCACCCATATCTCGCTTTGCGACGAGTGTCGCGCGCGCCTTGGCGCCTATGAGAGCCTTGGCGGCGCGGTGCTCGATCATGCCGCGCCGGTGGCGATGGCCGAGGACAGCCTTGCCGCGACGATGGCGCGCATCCGCGCCGGCGCGCCCGATGTGCCCCCCGCCCCGCGCAGGGCACCTGGTGTCCTGCCCGCGCCGCTATGTGATTACGTAGGCGGCGACCTGGCCGATGTGCGCTGGCGGCCCGTCGGCATGGGGGTGAAACAGGCGATCCTGCCCACCTCGCGCGATGCGACGGCGCGGCTTCTCTATATTCCGGCGGGGGCGGCGGTGCCCGATCACGGCCATCGCGGGACCGAGTTGACGCTGGTGCTGCAAGGGGCCTTTGTCGACGAGACAGCCCGGTTCGGGCGCGGCGATATCGAGATTGCCAATGAGGATATGCACCACATGCCGGTGGCCGATATCGGCGAGGATTGCATCTGCCTTGCCGCGACCGATGCACCGCTGCGCTTTCGCGGGTTGATCCCGCGCATCGCGCAGCCCTTCCTGCGTATCTGACGGGAGTGGGGCACGGCGCTTGTCATGTCCCGGTGAGAATCTCCAGAGCGCGCGTTGGACATTGCCGTTTGCCCGCAGCTTGCCGTGGCCGGATTGGCTCGCGCCCGGCACCAGATCGGCAGGCATGTCGGGCATGGCCGCCTCGGCCCCGGGCGTGGCGAAATCGGCGACAAGCAGGGTCATGGCGGGCCTGTCCTTGCCATGCGGTGGAAGCTGATCCTGGCACCATTCCCCCGATCGCAAGCAAGATCCGGCGTCACCGGCAGGCAAAAGCCGATAGGGGCGATGGCGCGTATTACTCAGCGGGCGTGCCCATCGGGCACTTCTCCGCCGTGCCCATCGGGATCGCCGCGTGATCGTGGTTGGGGTCAAAAAGAAACGCCCGGTCGCGCCCGCCATGTTTGGCGCGATAAAGCGCGCGGTCGGCCTGCTGAATGGCGGTGCCCATGTCGCCGCCGGGCGGCAGCGCGGCAACCCCGAAACTCGCCGTCAGGCGCAGGGTGTGCGCGCTGTGATAGATCGGGCTGCCGCGCACCCGCTCGGCCAGGCGTTCGGCCACGGCAAGCCCCTCCCTGGGGCCCGCGTCGGAGAGCACGATGACGAATTCCTCACCGCCGAACCGCGCGACGATATCGCCATTGCGGCAATTGGCTGTCAGGATTGCCGCGAATTGCCGCAACGCCTGATCGCCCGCGAAATGGCCGTAGCGGTCGTTGAACCCCTTGAAATTGTCGATATCGGTAACGATCACCGCGCAGGCCCCCGCGCTCATCGGCCCGGCACGTTCATAGAATGCCTTGCGCGTGTGAACGCCGGTGAGCAGGTCATGGTTGATCGCATGTTCGAGCCGTTCCCCAAGCCGGTGAATCTCGTGCATCCGGCGGCCCACGAACCACGCGATCGGCGCGGCGAGCAACAGCGCCATCGCGGAGCCGGGAACAAGCGTGCGCACCGCAAGATCGGGCGGCATGATCGCAAAACGCAAGCCGACGCTGCCCAGAAGCGCGATCATCGCGATCGCCGCCGTGAACCGCCGGATATCGGCCCTGCTGCGCACCCGCCATGTCATCGCCTGCCCTCCTGTTGCGCCCGGACACAGGATGGCGCAGGGCCGGTTAACGGCGGGTGGCCACGCGCCCGGAAAATGCCGCCAATTCGAGTCAAACACGCTTGATACCTCACCATCGCGTGACAAATCGCCCGTGGCGCTGGAAGCGGCGGCGCGGCTTGCCTATCCTGCCCCCAACCGCTCAGACAGGAACACAGCACATGCCCACCGAACGTTTCACCTTCACGGGCCATGACGGCCACGAGCTGGCCGCGCGGCTCGATCTGCCAGTGGGGCCGCATCTGGCTACCGCGCTTTTCGCGCATTGCTTTACCTGTTCCAGGAATATCCCCGCCGCGCGGCGCATCGCGGGGCGGCTGGCGGGGGCGGGCATTGCCGTGCTGCGCTTTGATTTCACCGGGTTGGGCCATTCGGAGGGCGAGTTCGAGAACACGTCCTTTACCTCGAACGTGCAGGATCTGGAGCGCGCCGCCGAGGCATTGGCGGCGCGTGACATGGCCCCCGGCTTGCTCATCGGGCACAGCCTGGGTGGGGCGGCGGTGCTGGCCGCCGCCGGGCGGATCAAGAGTGCGCGCGCGGTGGCCACCATCGGCGCGCCCTTTGATCCCGGCCATGTCATCCGCAATTTCGCCGGCGCGCTCGACGAGATCGAGGCCGAGGGCGTGGCCGAGGTCACGCTTGGCGGGCGCGCGTTCAGGATCGGGCGCGATTTCGTGCGCGATGTGCAGGCCGTGACGCTCGCCGACAAGATCGCCGCGCTGGATTGCGCGCTTCTGGTGATGCACGCGCCGCGCGACACCGTCGTGGGGATCCACAACGCCGCCGAAATCTTCAAGGCGGCGAAACACCCCAAGAGCTTTGTCACCCTCGACGGGGCCGATCATCTTGTCAGCGATGCGCAGGATGCCGAATACGTGGCCGGGGTCATCGCCGCCTGGGCCACTCGCTATCTTGCGCTCAGGCCGCCCGCGCCGCCCCCCGGCGCGCCCGAGGGGATCGTGCGGGTGAGCGAGGCGGACCCGGCGGGCTTTCTCCAGGATGTGAACGCCGGCCCCTCGCACCATGTGCTGGCCGACGAGCCGGAGGCCTATGGCGGCACTGATCGCGGCATGTCACCCTATGGTTTTCTCGCCGCGGGGCTGGGGGCCTGCACCTCGATGACCATCCGCATGTATGCCCGCCGCAAGGGCTGGCCGCTTGCCCATGTCAGCGTCGATGTCTGCCACGACAAGGTTCATGCGCAGGACGCCGACAGCCGGGGGACGGCCAAGGTGGACCGTTTCGTGCGCACCATCCGGCTTGAGGGCGACCTGAGCGAAGAGCAGCGCGCGAAACTCATGGAGATCGCCGATCGCTGCCCGGTGCATCGCACGCTCGAGCAAAGCGCGGTGGTCGAGACGCGGGCGGCGTGAGGCGGGCGGCTACTCCACCGCGCGGATGAGCTTGCGCTCCAGCACGCGCAGCACGGTGCGCAACTCGGGCCCGCGCTTCAATATCCGCCCGTCCATGCCGATCACGGCATATTGCCCCTGCCTCTCGCGCAGGCGGGGGCGTTTCTCGATGCGGTAGAGCGGGTGCTCGGCGGTGCGGCGAAACACCGAGAACACGGCCACCTCGCGCAGGCAGGAAATGCCGTAGTCTCGCCACTCCCCCGCCGCCACCATGCGCCCGTAAAGCGACAGGATCACGCCCAGCTCGTCGCGGCGGAACGCCACCTGCGGCTCGGTCGGTTTCGCGCCCGTCATCGGGCCGGTGCCTGGCATGTTCATGACCCATGATTTGCGCCAAACGGGCCGCGAATCAAGAGCCAACGCGGGCGGGGCACCCAGAATGGCAGGCCCTCACGCAAACCGCCCGTGGCAGAACCACCCCCCCGAAAGCGCCGCGCCATGCGCCTGATAGAGCCATAGCCGCTCGCCCCGCGTGGTCAGCACCTGCCAGTAATCGCGCAGGCCCGTGCGCCATTCGGGATCGTCGAGCCACCATTCCGGGGCGATCCGCTCGGGGCCGATGGCATGGGCCGTCTCGTGCCGCCGCCCGCGCCAGCGGAACACCGCGCAGGGCCGCCCGCCCGCCTCGGGCGTGACCGGCTCGGGCCGCCACAGCAGGAGCGGGCGGGGATGTTCGGGCAGCGGCCAGGGCGCGAGGGCAGGGGCCGACCAGGCGGCAGCAAGGGTGAGCGCGGTCTTGCCGGGAATGCGGCTCTCGGCGGGGTGGCGGCGGGTGATCGCGTCAAGCCCCACCCGCGCGCCCAGCCGCGTCAGCAGATCGGCAAGCGCATCGCCGCGCGCCTCGGCCTGCCCCGCCCCGCGCATCTGCTCGGCCACGATGCGCTCGGTCTCGGGCGCATCGAGCCGCAGCATGTCGATGCCGAACCCCGCCTCGATCCGCTCCAGCTTCGGGCCCAGAAGCGCCAGCATCGCGGCCTCGTCGCGCATGGGCCGCGCCAGCCGCAAGCCCACCGTCTGCACCGCGCCATCGCAGCCCCGCGCCTCAAGCCGCAGCGCCCGCGCCCCCGCGCCCCGCTCGGCCAGCCGCGCGCAAAGCCGCGCCAGAAGCCGCGCTGCGCCCGCGCGCAGGTCATCCAGCAGGCCGATGGGCTCGGGCAGGCTCAGCCGCACGGCAAGTGGCGGCGGCGCGGCGATCGCCGAAAGCGGCTCTGGCACCGCCCCCAGCGCCTGATCGAGCCGTTGCATGAGCACCGGGCCAAAGCGCCGCCCCAGCGCCGCGCGCGGCTGTCCTGCCAGATCACCGATCCGCCGCAACCCCAGCCGCGCCAGATCCTCGGCCATGCCCTCGGGCAGGCGCAGCGCCGCCACCGGCAGGGGGGCGAGCGCGCCGTGCAATTGCCCCGGCGGGGCCAGCGTGACCGGTGCCGCCTGTTGCCGTCGGGGTTGTTGCTGCCACGACCCGCGTTTTGCCGCGCGGGCGCGGGTGGCGCGGGCCTCTTGCGCGATGGCGTCGCCCGACCGGCCCGGTGCCGCGCCCTGTCCTGCGAAGCGTGCCAGCGCCCAGGCGGCACCGGCCGTGTCGGCGATGGCGCAGCGCGCCGAGAGGCCAAGCCCCGCGGCCTCATCCACCACGGCCTCTGCCAGCGCCGCCTCGCCGCCGAAAAGATGCGCGCAGCCGGTGATGTCGAGCATCAGCCCACCGCTGCGTTCACAGGCCACCAGCGGCGAAAACCGGTCGGCCCAGCGCGCCAGCGCGCGCAGGAACGCGGCCTCGGCGGCGGGGTCTTGCGCGGCGGTGCGAAGATCGGGGCACATCGCCTGCGCCGCGCGCAGCGGCTGGCCGGGCACCAGCCCTGCCGCCTCTGCCTCGGGCGAGAGCGACGCCAGCACCGTGCGCGGCCCCTCCTCGGCCACGACGGCAAACACCCCCGCCCCGCCCGCGCGCCGGGTCAGGCGTTCGGCCCCCAGCCGGGGGAACCAGACAGAGAGGATTCGGCGGGCGGGCATGGCGGCAGGATGGCATATGTTCTTGTTGTGTTCTATATGCTCCGTGCGGCTTGGTGCAAGGTGCCTGATGTTTTGCGCGGCGGCGCGCAAACGCGCCTTGTTCCGCGCGGGAGGAATAACTCAACGTTCCCACCAAGCCCTTCACGCCGCCTACCGCGCCACATTGCGCAACATGGCACACCGAGCCCAACCGGCGCGCGCCTCCCCCGATCCGTCATGCGAAAAATCCGTTCTGAGAAACGCCCCATATCGAAACCCATATTCCAAATTTATCGACCCGACGCCGTCGTGGCGGGAAAATCCTTTTCGCGCCCCGCCGCGCGTCATAGCCTGCGCCCGGATCATCGAAGGAGACAGATCATGGCCGATACATCCATTCGCACCACCACCGGGCGGGGCCGCCGCTTTGACAGCGTTCTTGACACCATCGGCGACACGCCGGTGATCCGCGTCAACAATCTCGGCCCCGATCACGTGACGATCTACGTCAAGGCCGAGGCGTTCAACCCGGCGGCCTCGGTCAAGGACCGGCTGGCCGTGGGCATCATCGAGGCCGCCGAGCGCGACGGGCGGCTCAAGCCGGGGCAAACCGTGGTCGAAGCGACAAGCGGCAATACCGGCATCGGCCTTGCCATGGTCTGCGCGCAAAAGGGCTATCCGCTGGTGGTGACGATGGTCGAAAGCTTTTCCATCGAGCGCCGCCGCCTGATGCGGATGCTGGGGGCAAAGGTGGTGCTGACGCCCAGGGCCGAAAAGGGCTTTGGCATGTATAAAAAGGCCGAGGAACTGGCCGAGGCCAATGGCTGGTTTCTCGCCCATCAATTCGAGACAGGGGACAATGCCGATATCCACGCCGCCACCACGGCGCAGGAAATCCTTGGCGATTTTGCGGGCGCGCGGCTTGATTACGTGGTCACGGGCTATGGCACCGGCGGCACGGTGACGGGGATTGGCCGGGTGCTGCGCGCGGCGCGCCCCGAGACGAAGATCGTCCTGTCGGAGCCCGCCAACGCCGCCCTTCTGGGCAGCGGCCAGGCGCAGGCGCGCACCGATGCAGGTGCCCCCGCCGCGAGCCATCCGGCCTTTGAGCCGCACCCGATCCAGGGCTGGACCCCGGATTTCATCCCGCTGGTGCTGCAAGAGGCGGTGGATGGGCAGTATTACGACGATCTGCGCCCTGTGACTGGTCCCGACGCGATCCGCGCGGCGCGCGATCTGGCCGCGCGCGAGGGCATTTTTACCGGCGTTTCGGGCGGGGCGACCTTCGCGGTCTCGCTTGCCCTTGCCGAGACCGCCGCGCCGGGATCGGTGATCCTGTGCATGTTGCCCGACACCGGCGAGCGCTACATGAGCACGCCGCTTTTCGAGGGCATCGCCGAGGAGATGAACGAGGAGGAACGGGCGATCTCGGCCTCGACACCGGGCTACCGGCTGGTCTGAGGCCCCCCGCAGGGCTGCACATCCCCCTGTGCAACGCCGCCGCTTGTGCGCGCGGCGGCAAGGTTTACCTTGGCCATCAAACCCATATGACAAAGGACAAGATCGCGATGACCGACGATACCTACACCCCGCCCGAGGTCTGGACATGGCAACAGCCCTCGGGCGGCAAGTTCGCCTCGATCAACCGTCCGGTCGCGGGGGCGACGCATGACAAGGATTTGCCCGTGGGCGCGCACCCGTTCCAGCTTTACTCGCTGGCCACGCCCAATGGCGTCAAGGTGACGGTGATGTTCGAGGAGTTGCTCGCCGCAGGCCATGACGCGGAATATGACGCCTGGAAGATCGACATCGGCGAGGGCGATCAATTTGGCAGCGGTTTCGTGGCCATCAACCCAAATTCCAAGATTCCCGCGCTTCTCGACCGCAGCGGCGATACGCCCGTCCGCGTGTTCGAGAGCGGCTCGATCCTGCTGCACCTCGCGGAGAAATACGGCACCTTCCTGCCCAGCCACGGGCCTGCGCGCACCGAAACCCTCAACTGGCTGATGTGGCAGATGGGCAGCGCGCCCTATCTCGGCGGTGGTTTCGGCCATTTCTACGCCTATGCGCCCAAGAAATGGCAATACCCGATCGACCGTTTCGCGATGGAGGTCAAGCGCCAGCTTGACGTGCTCGACCGGCAATTGGCCGAGCGGCCCTTTATCGCGGGCGATTCCTATACCATCGCCGACATCGCGATCTGGCCGTGGTATGGGCAGCTTTGCCTCGGGCGGCTTTACGATGCGGCGACCTTCCTTGACGTGAAGAGCTATAAACACGTCATGGCATGGGCCGAAAAGATCGACGCACGCACGCCCGTGCAACGCGGCCGCATGGTCAACCGAAGCTTTGGCGAGCCGCATTTGCAACTCCACGAGCGCCACTCGGCGCAGGATTTCGAGACGCGGACACAGGACAAGATCGGCGAGGGCACCTAATCACTTTCGCAGCCGCGCATGATCGGGCATGAAGGGCCGAAAAAGGAGCACCTTCATGCCCATTCGCGATACCCGACTTCTGGCCGTTCTGATCGACGCCGACAACGTGCCCGCCAAATATGCCGATGCGATCCTGCGCGAGGTTACCAGCTATGGCGAGCCGGGGCTGCGCCGCGTCTATGGCGACTGGTCGAGCCAGCAGCTTGCCGGCTGGACGAAAACGGCGCAGAAACTGGGCCTTGTCCAGCATCAACAGACGGCCAATACCAAGGGCAAGAACGCCTCCGATATCGGCCTTGTCATCGACGCGATGGATATCCTGCACGCGGGCCATTTCGACGGCTTCGTTCTGGTCTCGTCCGACAGCGATTTCACCCGGCTTGCCTCGCGCATCCGCGAACAGGGCCTCACGGTGATCGGCATCGGTGAGGCCAAGGCCCCCGACGCGCTCAAGAACGCCTGCAACCGTTTCGTCGCCATCGAGAATATCTACGAGGATGCGAGCGACGCCCCCCGCAGCGCCTCCACGCCCAAGCTCGACACCCAGCATATCGCCGATGCGCGGCGGCTTGTTTTCGATGCGATGGAAAAGATCGACAGCGAGGACGAATGGTATCCGCTGGGCCGTATCGGCCAGCAGATTCAGGCCGACAAGCCCGATTTCGACACCCGCAGCTATGGCAAGAAAAAGCTGAGCGACCTGATAAAGGAACTCAAGGTGTTCGAGACCAAGCCCGGCTCGGGCAACCAGCTTCTGGTGCGGCGGGTCGATTGAGCGGAGAGCGGCGCGCCCACCTCAACCCGCCCCGGCATCCGCCCCGGCAAGCTGCGCGCAAGCCCATCTCGATCTCCACACCCACCGGCGCGAAACCGGTCACCGGGTCAGGCATCCGCTGCGGGCGCGCGGCGCGGGTTGCGGGCGCGCTCGGTGGCGGATTTGAGCTGCCCGCAGGCGGCCATGATATCCTCGCCGCGCGGGGTGCGGATCGGGCTGGCATATCCCGCCTTGTAAAGGATATGCGCGAAGGCTTCGATCCGGTCCCAGTCGCTGCGCGCATAGGGCGCGCCGGGCCATTCGTTGAACGGGATGAGGTTGATCTTGGCGGGGATGCCCGCGATCAGCCGCACCAGCCGACGCGCGTCCTCGTCGCTATCGTTCACGCCCTTGAGCATGACATATTCAAAGGTGATCCGCTCGGAATTGGACAGGCGCGGATACTCGCGCAGCGCGTTCAACAGCGTCTCGATGTTCCATTTCCTGTTGATCGGCACAAGGCCGTCACGCACCGCATCTGTGGTGGCATGGAACGACACCGCCAGCAGACAGCCGATTTCCTTCGCCGTCCGCGCGATCTCGGGCACGACACCGCTTGTCGAAAGCGTGATCCGACGGCGCGAGAGCGAAATCCCCTCGCCATCCATCGCGATCTTCATCGCGTCGCGCACGTTCTCGAAATTGTAAAGCGGCTCGCCCATGCCCATCAGCACGATATTGGAGATGAGGCGCGGCCGCTCGCCCGCCCCCTCGCCGGGGCGCGGCCATTCATCCAGATCGTCGCGCGCCAGCATAACCTGGCCGATGATCTCTCCGGCGGTCAGGTTGCGCACCAGCTTCTGCGTGCCGGTATGGCAGAACGAACAGGTCAGCGTGCAGCCCACCTGGCTCGAAATGCACAGCGTGCCGCGATCCGTCTCGGGGATATAGACCACCTCGACCTCGTGCCCGCCATGGATCCGCACAAGGTATTTGCGGGTGCCGTCGGCGCTCACCTGGCGGTTGACGATCTCGGGCACCGCGATCACGAAGCGCTCTGCCAGATCGGCGCGGTAGGCCTTGGCAAGGTTGGTCATCGCGTGAAAATCGCGCACCCCCCATTGATAGACCCATTGCCAGATCTGGCCCACGCGCATCCTGGCCTGTTTTTCCGGCGTGCCATTGGCAATCAGCACCTCGCGCAACCCCTCGCGCGTCAGCCCGACGATGTTTGTCGGCCCCTCGGGGGCCTTGCGGGGGATGGTCAGCACATCCTGCGTGATCGGGGCGGTCTGGGTCATGGGCGCGGTCCTCGGGTCTGTCATGCCCCCATATAGGCCATGCGGCGCGAATGCGAAACAGGGGTTGGGGGCGGGGACGGCCGGCGTTGGCCTGAAGGTGCCAATGGCGGATCGAGGACAGCCAGCCACCACAGGCGCAGGCATGGACGTGGCTCCAGTGCGGGCGGTCCAGAAGGCTGTGCCCGCGCGTCACCGACATCAAGCGCACCATCATACGCTCTGATTCAACGACGATGGCGGCATCGGGCACCGTGCCCCGCCCGTCATGCGCGGCCCCGATTGGCCCTGCGGGCGCCCCAACCCCGGCCGCTCGGATTCGATCGCCCGCAACCCTGTCGGCATCCCCTGATCCCTCCATCTTTCTCGCGGCCAGGCTCAGGATGGCTTTGCCTTGGCGCGCCGCGGGGTTACGCTGATCCGCGCAGGAAATGGAGGAGAGACAAGATGAAAATGTCCGACAGCCGCGACATCGCGGCGGACCGCGCGACGGTATGGGCGGCGCTGCTCAGCCCAGAGGCGCTCAAGGCCTGCGTGCCCGGCGCACAGGAGGTGACCGGCACGCCCGAAGACGGGTTCGAGGCCACGGTGGTGCAAAAGGTCGGCCCGGTGAAGGCCACGTTCAAGGGCGTGGTCACGATCTCGAACATGATCGAGCCAGAAAGCCTCACGCTCACCGGCGAGGGCAAGGGCGGCGCGGCGGGCTTTGCCAAGGGCGATGCGCATGTGCGGCTGGAGGAAATCGAGGGCGGCACGCGGCTGCATTACGAGGTCGAGGCCAGCGTTGGCGGCAAGCTGGCGCAGCTTGGCAGCCGCATCGTCGATGGCTTTGCCAAGAAGATGGCCGATCAGTTCTTTGCCCGGCTGGAGGCGGCGGTCACCGCCCCCGAGGAGGGTGATGAGGGTGCCGCGCCTGCCCCCGAAGAAGGGCCGAAAAAGGGCTGGTTCCGCCGCGTGATCGGCAAGGGGTAAGGGACGCGCGCGCGCCGTCAGTCGGCGCGCGCGGCGTTGCGCGAGACCATTCCCCTTGATGACTCGGCGGCGATGAGCCGCGCGATGCGATGCCCGATCTCGCGGCTGCCCTTGAACGAGGGGTGGATGCGGTCGAGCGCGTGATAGCTCAGGTCGCCATGCGGCACCATGTCGGCAAGCGACAGGAAATGCACGCCCGCATCCAGCGCCGCCAATCGCGCGAGGCGGGCCTCAAGCGCTGCGCCCTCGTCGGCGCAATGCTCGATCAAAGAGCCCTTGCCCGGCGTGCGCATATAGCCCACGAGCAGCACCTGCGCGCCGTCCTGCCGCGCGCGCGAGGCGAGGCCGGGAATCACCCCGCGCCGCCCGTCGCGCGAGATCAGCCGATCCATCTTGCGCTCGCAGCGGGTGCAGCCGCAACCCACCCACAGATCGTTGCCGCCGCCGCCCATCACCACCCAATCCCAGTCGCCCGGGCGGTATTGCCTGGTGATGTTGAGTCCCATCGCCCCGGAAATCGGCAGCTTGTAGAGATAGCGCGCCCCGGCCACGGAATGATCCACCACCGGCGCATCGAGCGCGGCGCGCAGGCGCACGCCCACCGAGGCACCGGCAAGCTTGTGCATGGCAAAGAGCGAATCGCCCATCATCAGGATGCGCGGCCTGCCTTCGGCCTGTGCGATCCCCGCGGACAAGGAAAAACTCAGAAAAAGAGCGGTCAGGACCCGTGCGAACATCTCGCTTCCCCAGTTCAGATTGGTCCCACCCGTCGGGAACATTAGCAGGTTGCGGTGAAAAGATGAACAAATGTTGGAGGACAGACTGTTTCCGATCCGCCACCGCGCGCTTGCGCACAGGTCACTGGCCGTTCGCGCCGCTTGAAGCCACGCGCCAGCCCTCTAGGTTGCGGACCGAGCGAAAGGGGGCAGCATGGGTGCCATTGTCGAGGTGGAAAACCTCACCAAGACCTACAAGGACGGGTTGATCGCGCTTGGGGGCGTGTCGTTTACCATCGAGGCGGGCGAGATCCTCGCGCTGCTCGGCCCCAATGGCGCGGGCAAGACCACGCTTATCTCGGCGCTGTGCGGCATCACCGCGCCCTCGGGCGGGCACGCGCGGATCGGCGGGCATGACGTGGTGCGCGACTGGCGCGCCGCGCGCCGCCTTGTCGGGCTGGTCCCGCAGGAGGTGGCGCTGGAGCCGTTCGAGCGGGTCATCAACACGGTGCGTTTCTCGCGCGGTCTGTTCGGCAAGGGGCGCGATGAGGCCCTGATCGAGCGTATCCTGCGGCAGCTCTCGCTCTGGGACAAGCGCAATGCCTCCACGCGCGAGCTTTCGGGCGGGATGAAACGCCGGGTGCTGATCGCCAAGGCGCTCTGTCACGAGCCGCGCGTGCTGTTTCTTGACGAGCCGACGGCGGGCGTCGATGTGGAGCTGCGCCGCGACATGTGGGAGGTGGTGCGCGAGCTGAAGGCGCAGGGCGTCACCATCATCCTGACCACCCATTACATCGAGGAGGCCGAGGCCATCGCCGACCGCGTCGCCGTCATCAACAAGGGCGAGATCCTGCTGGTGGAAAACAAGGCCAACCTGATGCGCCGGATGGGCCGCAAGACGCTGCGCATCGACCTTGTGCAGCCGGTGGATACGGTGCCCGAGGCGCTTGCCGCCTATGATCTGGAACGGATCGAGGAGGGCGCGGCCCTGCTTTATCATTACGACACGCGCGGCGACGGCACCGGCATCACGCGGCTGTTGCAGGCGCTGGCGCGCGAGGGGCTTTGCTTGCGCGATATCGAGACCCGTCAAAGCAGCCTGGAGGAGATTTTCGTGGGGCTCGTGCAGGAGGGTGCGGCATGAATCTGCGCGCGATATGGGCCATCTATACCTATGAGATGAAGCGGTTTTTTCGCACGATTTTCGAATCGCTGCTCTCGCCGGTCATTTCCACCACGCTTTATTTCGTGGTCTTCGGCGCGGCCATCGGCGGGCGCATCGAGGAGGTGGAGGGCGTGAGCTATGGGGCCTTCATCGTGCCCGGCCTCATCATGCTGAGCGTGATGACGCAGGCCATCAGCAATGCCTCTTTCGGCATCTATTTCCCGAAATTCATCGGCACCATCTACGAGCACCTCTCGGCCCCGGTCAGCTCCTTCGAGATCGTGACCGGCTATGTCGGCGCGGCGGCGACCAAATCGCTCGTGATCGGGGCAGTGATCCTGATGACCGCGCGGCTTTTCGTCGAGATCGAGATCATGCATCCGAGCATGATGGTGGTGTTCCTGGTGATGATCTGCATCAGCTTTGCGCTGTTCGGCTTCATCATCGGGATATGGTCGGAGAATTTCCAGCAATTGCAGCTTGTGCCGCTGCTGGTGGTCACGCCGCTGGTGTTCCTCGGCGGCGCGTTCTACTCGGTCTCGATGCTGCCGCCCGCATGGCAGGTGGTGACGCTGTTCAACCCGGTGGTCTATCTCATCTCGGGGTTTCGCTGGGCGTTCTTCGGCGTTGCCGATGTCAGTCCCGGCTTCAGCCTGGCCGCGGTGGCGGTGTTCTTTGCGCTGTGCCTCGCGGCGGTCTGGGTAATCTTTCGCACCGGCTATCGCATCAAGTCCTGAGCGCTCGCGGGGAGGGGGGCGCGCGGTTACGGTCTGCGTGCATGGCCTCACCTATACCGACACCAATCGCGTGCTTGATGCGATCACCGGTCGAGGGGTGGTGGCGCGCGGCCCCGCGCTGGTATATGCCGCGCCCATGTCCGATTATCGCCCGCCCGATACCCCGCTCGATATCCTGCACCACGATCACGAATTGCTGGTGGTGAACAAGCCTGCGGGTCTGTTGAGCGTGCCGGGCAAGGGCGCGGATCTCGCCGATTGCCTGCTCGCGCGCGTGCAGGCGGCGTTTCCCTCGGCGCTGCTTGTGCACCGGCTGGACCGCGACACATCCGGGGTGATGGTGTTCGCGCTCAGCCCCCATGCGCAGCGCCATCTTGGCCTGCAATTCGAGAAACGTTACGTGAAAAAGAGCTATGTGGCGCGGGTGTTCGGGGCGCTGTCGCCCAAGGCGGGCACGGTCGATCTTCCGATCACTGTCGACTGGCCCAACCGCCCGTTGCAGAAAATCTGCCACGAGACCGGGCGCGCGGCGCTGACCGAGTGGCGGGTGTTGCGGCAGGGCGAGGGCGAGAGCCGGGTGCGGCTCATGCCG
The DNA here is from genome assembly GCA_002421985.1 of Roseovarius sp. UBA6217. GTDB lineage: Bacteria > Pseudomonadota > Alphaproteobacteria > Rhodobacterales > Rhodobacteraceae > Roseovarius. The sequence goes on from DISF01000028.1 coordinate 20,394, forward strand.
CAGACCGGGCGCAGCCATCAGCTTCGGGTGCATATGCTGAGCCTCGGCCACCCGATCCTTGGCGATCCGCTTTATGCCACCGGGGCGGCGCGCGATCATCCGCGCCTTATGCTGCATTCCGAGGAATTGCGCCTGCGTCACCCCGATGGCGGGGCCGGGGTCCGGTTCCGCGCCAAGGCCCCGTTCTGAGCCGGGGGCGCGCCCTGAAGAGCGTGCCCGCGTTCATCCGCAGTCACGCGGCACGATCTACCTTATCTACCTTATTGATTTCCCGCGTTCGAACAGCGCAAAACCGGTTTCCGCTTTTGCGCAGCATGTTCTGGCGCACGACGTGATCCGCCCGGCCAGATGCGCGGCCCTGTCCACCACGTTCCCTGGCTCGAACGGGCGTTGTTTCGATGCGGTTGGTGGGGTGAGAGGCTGGACAACGACCCAAGCGGGGCTCGTTACGGCTGCTTCCTTCCGGATCTGACCGGGTTGGCGAGGTGCCTGCCCGCGCCAACCTCTCAGCGTGTCATATAGGCATCGGTGCCCGGATAGGCAAGGGCCTGCGTGGCGTCGAGCGGCAGGCGCAGGTGAATGAACCCGGCATCGTCGATTCCCGCCTCGGTGGCCCCGAGTGCGGCGATGTCATCGGGATAGGCGCGCAGCCCCGGGCCGGTGGCCAGCAGCGCCGAGGTGCCCGGCGGCATCGTGGCGAAACGCCAGGTCTCGCGGGGGGCGGGCGCGACGGTGCCTGCCGCCTCGACATGGGCGGCGAGGATATCGCGGACCGCGCGTTCGGAGCGGTGGATGAGCGCGGTTTCGGCCAGCGCCTCGAACGGGCCGCCACCCCAGGCGCGGTAGGAATTGGTGGCCACGGCAAAGCGGTCGTCATCAGCGACCGGGCGGCCATTGAACCGCAACTCGCGGATGCGCCGCGTGCCGGGTTCCGTGAGCCTGCCATTGAGGTCGTAGCGGGCCGGTTCGGCGAGGTCGATGGCATAGCTCAGCCCGTCGATCACGTCGAAGACATGGCCCGGCACATCGTGGTTCAGAAGCGGCTGATCCGCTTTGCCGGGGACGATCCGGTTGAAACAGATCGCCGCGCGTTCGAGCCAGTCGCGCAGCCCCGCTCCGGTGACCAGAAGGCCGCAAAGCGTGTTGGGAAAGCCGTAGAGATCGGCGAGGTTGCGCAGGCGCAGCGGGCCTGCGGGGATATCCGTGTAATGGCCCGGCCCCCCCGGCCCGCCGGTGCGGAACGGTGCCGAGGCCGAGAGCACCGGCAGACCGGCATGAGCGGTGCCGGCAAGCGCCGTGGCAAGCGCCTCACGCTGGGCGGCATTGACCAGCGCGAGGCCCGGATCGTCACGCGCCAGAGCCAGGTAGCTGTGCAGCGGCACGCGGCTATGCCCGATCGGGCGCGCGGTCATCCGCTGCGTGTGGATATGGGCACGCGCCAATGCGCGCAACAGGCGCGGGCAGGGCGGGGCGGTGGTGGCGGAGATCAGCGCGGTGCGGTGGCCGGTGACGCGCCAGCCGTCGCGATCATCATGGGCAAGGTGCAGGTCGATCTGCCCCAGATGCGAGGCGGCAAAGCCGGGATTGACGCAAGGCAGCCCATGCAGCGTGCCGCGGGGGATGTCGGCCCCCGGTATGTGGGCGTCGGCGGCCTCGGGAAAGCGGCGATGGCTGTGCCCGGCGATGAGCGCGTCGAGACCGGGCAGGCGCGCCAGCGCGCGGGCTGCGTTTTCCATCATCGGCTGGTCCGGTCCGGCACCGATCCCGCTATGGGCCAGCGCGATCACGATATCGGCCCCGGCCGCCCGGATCGCGGGCAGCCAGGCGCGCGCGGTCTCGACCATGTCGCGCAGCGCCAGCCGCCCGGCGAGGTGACCGTGATCCCAGATGGCCGCCTGCGGCGGGGTAAGGCCGATCACGCCGATGCGGATGTCGCGGGCCGCACCGTTGCTGCCGTGAACCGTGCGGCGCAGGATCGTGAAGGGCGGCAGGAACGCGGTATCGTTGCGCGGGTCGTCGCCGAGGGCGCGCACGGCATTGGCGCACACGAGCGCAAACCGCGCCTGCGCCAGAGCGGCCTCAAGCCAGTCGAGACCAAAGTTGAATTCGTGATTGCCGATCGTGGCCGCGTCATAGCCCATCTGGTTCATGGCGCGGATCACCGGGTGCCTGCCGTGCCAGCCGCTGCCCGGTCGCGCGGTCAGGTCGGTGAGCGCCGTGCCTTGCAGGAAATCGCCGTTGTCGAGCAGCACGCAGTTGCCCGCCCCCGCCCCGGCGCGCGCCCGCCGGACCAGCGTGGCCAGCCGCGTGAGGCCGGTATGTGTATCGGCCTCGCAGGTGAAATAATCGAATGGCAGCAGGTGGCCATGCACGTCCGAGGTGGCGAGGATGCGCAGCGTGGCATCCATTTTTGACTGTGCGGCGGCGTATGTGGTCGGCTTGGGCACGAATATTACTCTTGGTGGAGATGGTTAAAATCACATCGTGACGACATGCCTGGCGCGGGTAGAATACGGGTGAGTTAGTCTTAAGGGGCAGAAAAATTTGTTCAATACCGTTCAGGTTGAAATTCATGAATGTGTTGGATTCGTGTGCGGATCGTGTTTGCGCGGCTTGCCCTTTGGCCCGCGCCGGTGTCAGTAAGGAACGGGCGCAAGGGAGGCCGGGATGCAGCGGGCGGAAGAGGTGACATTCGGGGGATCGGGGCTTGACCGGGCCGATGACCTGCGCGGCGACGAGGGGGCGCTGGCGGCGGCGCTTGCCAGTGGGCGGGCGCGGGCGGCGGTGATCTGGCGCGGCAAGCCGCTGCTGGCGGGGGCGGCGCGCGACACCCTGGCGATGCTGCCCGTGGATCACCCGGTGTTGCGCCGCTACAAGGTGCCGCCCATCCTGATCGGGCGCGACGGGGACGGAATTGCGCTCTTTGCCGTGGATATCTCTGCCTGGGTGCCGCCGGGGCTGGAGCCTGACCAGCTCGACAGCTTTCTCGACGCCTCCGGGCAGGTGCATCCCGACCTGCCCGAGGGCATGGTTTTTGTCGAGTTGCGCCGCGTGATGACCCGGCTCAACCCCCGCGATGCCGAGATCGCGGCCACCGCCAAGGCGATTTTCGGCTGGCATGAAAGCCACCGCCATTGCGCCCGCTGCGGCGCGAAAAGCCGGATGATCCGGGCTGGCTGGCAGCGCGCCTGCGACGCCTGCGGCGCGCAGCATTTCCCGCGCACCGATCCGGTGGCGATCATGCTGGTGACGCATGGCAATTCGGTGCTGATGGGGCGCTCTCCGGGTTGGCCCGAGGGGATGTATTCGCTGCTCGCGGGGTTTGTCGAGCCGGGCGAGACGGTCGAGGCGGCGGTGCGCCGCGAGGTCTGGGAAGAGGCGGGCGTGCGCGTGGGGCGCGTCAGCTATCTCGTGAGCCAGCCGTGGCCGTTCCCGGCGTCGCTGATGCTGGGCTGTCACGGCGAGGCGCTGAGTCGCGACATCACCATTGATCCCAAAGAGATCGAGGATGCGCGCTGGATGCGCCGCGAGGAGATCCTGGCCTCCTTTGCCGGGGAACACCCCGAGGTTCTGCCCGCGCGCAAGGGCGCGGTGGCGCATTTCCTGCTCAGGAACTGGCTTGCCGACCGGCTCGATTGAGGCGAGAGTGGCGCGCGGCATCTGTGAGTTGGGTCGAGGGCAGGGCAACAATGCAGTTCACGGGCAAAGAAGACATCGAGGCACCGATCGACGTGGTCTTTGCCGAGATCACCGATTTCACACGGTTCGAGCGCGGCGCGATGCGGCGCGGGGCCGATGTGCAGCGGATCGATACGATGGCGGAGCCGGGCGTCGGCATGACCTGGAAGGCGCGGTTCAAGCTGCGGGGCCGGATGCGTGAACTGTCCCTGCGACTGAGCGAGTATGACCCGCCCAACGGGATCGTGCTCGTGGCCGAGGCGGCCACCGTGGAGGCGGTGATGCGGGTGAACGTGGTGTCGCTGAGCCGCGCGCGCACGCGGCTTGGCGTCGATCTGAGGATCACCCCGCGCAACCTTGCGGGGCGGCTGATGGTGCAGACCATGAAACTCGGGAAATCCAACCTGACCAAACGATTCCGCCTGCGGCTTGCGGATTACGCGATGGATGTCGAGGCGCGCCATAAACGCAGCGCGTGAGGTGGGGGCGGATGGGGGAACCCAATTTGTCCACTGCTGCGTCATGCGAAAACGGCAACTTTAATTCTTATCCACGGTAGCTGTTCCATCCCGGATGATCA
>DISF01000093.1 GCA_002421985.1 Roseovarius sp. UBA6217
TCCCACCCAAAGCAAACCGCAAGATTCTGCGCGATTACGATAAACACGCCTACAAATGGCGGCACCTGATCGACTTGCGTCGGGAAACCGATCCCCCGGATCGTTTTCTGATCCTCCTCATCTTCGCAAAGATCAAGGAATTCAGAGCCATAGCGACCCGCTACGAAAAGACAGCGTGCAGCTACGCCGCCTAGGGTCCGTGGACATTCAGGATTCCCATCGGGTCTGATTTCTGATTCAAGCTTCCAAAAGGGTGGTTTGAATGAACGAACAGCGCTTTGTGGTGACGGATCGTGTATGGCAGCGGCTTGAGCCGCATTTGCCGGGAAAGGCGAGCGACGCGGGTGCCACGGCAAAGGATAATCGCCTGTTCCTGGAAGCCGTTTTCTGGCGGGTTCGGACCGGCTCACCCTGGCGCGATTTGCCGCCCGCTTTCGGCAACTGGAACAGCCAGTTCCGTCGCTTTCGTCGCTGGGCCAAGGCGGGTGTATTCGAGAGCCTTTTCAAAGCCATGAGCGGTGACCCCGACCTTGAATACGCACTCATAGACGGCACCATCGTTCAGGTTCACCAGAAGGCAACCGGCGCAAAAGGGGGTCTCAAGCTCAGGCCATCGGGCGCTCGCGCGGCGGCCTGACGACCAAGATCGTGGCGTTGGTGGACGCGCTCGGCAATCTGGTCCGCTTCCTGCTGCTGCCCGGCCAGGCACATGACATGAAGGGCGTTGCCCCGCTCATCAGGGATGTGTCGTTCCGCGCGTTGCTGGCGGACAAGGCCTTCGATGCGAACTGGTTACTTGAAGAACTCGACGAGCGCGGCGCGACCGCCGTGATCCCGCCAAAGTCCAACCGGAAGCACCAGCGCGACTATGATGCCGACGCTTACAAATGGCGCCATCTGGTGGAAAACTACTTCGCAAAAATAAAGGAATTCAGGGGTATAGCAACGCGTTACGACAAGACCGATTGCAGCTACGCCGCCAATTGGAACCTCGCCGCAACCCTCATCGCATCACGGTGATTGTCCACGGGCCCTACAACCGCAAATCACTTTCCTCAGGTTTGCAAACGGCCTTGATATCATAAAGCACATGCGTCGTGGCACCAAGCTGGCGGATGCTCTTGGCGGTCATGGTGCGGAACTGGTCATGTGCCACGGCGAGGATGATCCCGTCATAGCTGCCGGCCTCGGGGTTCGAAACCGGACGGATTTTATACTCACGCTCGGCCTCGTCCGCGTCAACCCAGGGGTCATGCACATCGACAGTCACGCCGTAGTCCTGCAATTCGGCCACAACGTCGACCACGCGGGTATTGCGCAGGTCGGGGCAGTTTTCCTTGAAGGTCAGGCCAATCACCAGCACCCGGGCCCCCATGACCTGAATGCGTTTCTTGAGCATCGCCTCGGTGTCGATGCCCATTTTGTTGAAGATGATCGCCAACTCGTTGATCAGCGCGATGTTGAGGTCTCGCTGCGTGTTCTCGATCACCTTGGTGGCTTCGGCAACGCGGATGCTCTCGGCCTTGTAGGTGCCTGCGGTGATGATGCTGGCATAAAGCCGGTCGACCTCTTCGGCCACCTCGGGGGTGGACCCGGATGTGACCTTGCGGATATCGGGCAGGCGGTGCTGCTTGTCGCCGGGGTTGATGCGTTCGGGGCTATATGCGCCCAGGCGTGGCCCATTGCCTCATTCGCCTTCTTGGTGGCGGCGTAGATGGTCAGCGGCGTATCGGCCTTGTGCCTCTCGCTGAACGGCATCACCTCATTGGCACCGTAAACCGAGGAGGTCGAGGCCATCAGCAGATGCCGCACTTGCGCCACGCGCGCGGCCTCCATCACGTTGAATGTGCCGACAACATTCGCATCGATATAGGCGCGCGGGTTCTCGAGGCTGTAGCGCACCCCCGCCTGCGCGGCGAGATGCACGATGACATCGGGCGCGAACCCCGCCACCGCCGATGAAAGCGCCGCGTCATCCTCCAGCATCGCTAGCGTGGCGGAAAAAGCGGAGTTTTCGCGCAGCATGGCATGGCGGCGTTCTTTCAGCCGGACATCGTAATAATCCGTCATCCCGTCGAAACCGGCCACCTGATGCCCCTCGGCCAGCAAAAGCCGGGCCAGATGAAACCCGATGAACCCGGCGGTTCCGGTGACGAAGATCCGCATCAGCGTCCGACCCCCACATAAGCCTCAAACCCCGCGCGTTTCGCGTCCCTGGCGGAATAGATGTTGCGCAGGTCGGCCATGCGCGGCGTGGCCATCTTCTTCGCCAGCCTCTTCAGGTCAAGCGCGCGGAACTCGTTCCACTCGGTCAGGATCACCACCAGATCGGCGTTCTGCGCGGCCTTGTAGGGGTCTTCGCTCCAGTGCACACCGGGCAAGAGCGCCTCGCCCTCGCGCCGCCCTTGGGGATCAACCACGCGCACCCTGGCCCCGCCGCCCACCAGCGCGGGCACGATGGTCAGGCTGGGCGCGTCGCGCATGTCGTCGGTATTGGGCTTGAAGGTCGCCCCCAGAACCGCCACCACCTTGCCGTTGAAACTGCCCTCACAGAGATCGCGCAGTTTCTCGATCATCCGCAGCTTGACCGCGTCATTGACGCGGATCACCGTCTCGACGATGGTTTGCGGCACCGCATGTTCCTGCCCGATGCGCGCCAGCGCCGTCGTATCCTTGGGAAAGCACGACCCGCCATAGCCGGGGCCCGCGTGCAGGAACTTGTTGCCGATCCGCCCGTCAAGCCCGATGCCGCGCGCCACTTCCTTCACATCCGCGCCGACCCGCTCACAGAGCGCCGCCATCTCGTTGATAAAGCTGATCTTGGTGGCGAGAAAGGCGTTGGCGGCGTATTTTATCATCTCCGCCGATTCAAGATCGGTGGTCAGGATCGGGAAATCACGCAGGTAGAGCGGGCGGTAGATATCGGCCATGACCTCGGCCGCGCGCTCGGACTGCACCCCCACCACGACGCGGTCGGGTTTCATGAAGTCCTCGATCGCCGCGCCCTCGCGCAGGAATTCGGGGTTCGAGGCCACGTCGAATTCGGCCTTTGGGTTGGCTTTGGCCACCGCCTGCTTGACGCGCCGGTTGGTGCCGACGGGAACGGTCGATTTCGTCACGATCACCGCGTAACCGGTCAGCGCCTGCGCCACCTCTT
>DISF01000082.1 GCA_002421985.1 Roseovarius sp. UBA6217
TCCCACCCAAAGCAAACCGCAAGATCCTGCGCGATTACGATAAACACGCCTACAAATGGCGGCACCTGATCGACTTGCGTCGGGAAACCGATCCCCCGGATCGTTTTCTGATCCTCCTCATCTTCGCAAAGATCAAGGAATTCAGAGCCATAGCGACCCGCTACGAAAAGACAGCGTCCAGCTACGCCGCCAACTGGCATCTCGCCGGAGCCATCATCGCATCAAGATGAATGTCCACAGGCCCTAGAACGACAATACCGGACCACAGCATCTGTCCGGGCGTGGATCAACCTGCTTGACGATACCGGTGACAGCTTTCCCGCTTTTTACGCGGCCGTGCGAAAATTCCTGGTGCCCGTTGAAACGAATGATCATCCCTTTTACCGTTTCACGAAGGACGTTTCGGACGCAAAGCCGATCACCGTGCAGCACCCTGAAACGACATTGGATTTGATGGACAAGGTGACGCCGGACACGCTTATGCGGCCATCTTATGAATTGCCGAAAATCCTGGCACTCATTGCTGAAACCGATCCGACGTTGACATCGGACGCCCGGTTTCTGCGATTGATCGACTTGGTTGAACGAAGCTGACAGCGGCATCCAAGGTTTGGCGCAGGATATTCAACCATTTCACTGGTTTTCCTGCTTCGCCTGCACTGGCCATGCCTTGCAGTTCGGATGTTTTCTCGCAGCACAGGAAAATAATATATCTTGTGGAAGCCGCGCCAAGCACCACCAGATGCGGGCGCTCCACACGTCACCGCGAAATCTTTGGCCGATTTCGTGCTAACTTTACCCCGTTTTACAAATCGCTCAATGCGTCCAGACCTGCCGCCGCCTGGTGGCGAAATTCTCGCCATAGCCGCCGGGGCGGATGTTGGGCTTGCGGCTGTGCGGCTCTTGCACCACGGCGTCGATGCCGTGTTCGCGGGCATAATCGAGCGCGGCCTCCTTGGTGGAGAACCGCAACCGCACCTGCGCCTGCGTATCGGCATTCGAGGTCCAGCCCATCAGCGGGTCGATCTCCCGCGCGCTCTCGGAGACGAATTCAAGCACCCAATGCCGGGTCTTGGCCACGCCCGATTGCGTGGCGGTGCGGGCGGGTTTGTAGATGCGTGCGCGCATGGGGAACTCCGTTCATGTCACCGCGGATGTTATTCCAGATTGCGGCCCCGTCGGCAAGGGACGGATGGCCGCGATCACGCCGCAACCCCGTCGGTGAATTGCAGCCGCGCGAGCCGCGCATAAAGCCCGTTCTCGGCCACAAGGCTGTCATGGGTGCCCTGCGCCACGATGCGGCCCTGATCCATCACCACGATGCGATCGGCCTTTTTCACGGTGGCAAGCCGGTGTGCCACGATGATGGTGGTGCGCGTTTGCGCCATCGCCTCGACGGCGGTCTGCACCGCGCGTTCGCTCTCGGCGTCAAGCGCGCTCGTTGCCTCATCCAAGAGCAGCACCGGCGCATCGCGCAGGATCGCGCGGGCGATGGCGATGCGCTGTTTCTGTCCGCCCGAAAGCATCACGCCGCGCTCACCCACATAGGTATCATAGCCCTCGGGCAGCGCGGCGATGAAATCATGCGCATGGGCGGCGCGGGCGGCGGCCTCGATCTCGGCATCGCTCGCCTCGGGGCGGCCAAAGCGGATATTCTCGCGCGCCGAGGTGGCAAAGATCACCGGCTCTTGCGGCACCAGCGCCAGCGCACGCCGAAACGCGTGCCGCGCCATATCCGGCAGCGGCACACCGTCCAGCGTGATGCGCCCTGCACCGGGATCGTAGAACCGCAGGATCAACTGGATCACGCTCGTCTTGCCCGCCCCCGACGGCCCGACAAGCGCCACCGTCTCGCCGGGGCGGATGGTCAGGCTGAAATCATCGAGCGCCGGTGTCTCCGGCCGCGCCGGATAGGCAAATTTCACCTGCTCGAACGCGATCTCGCCACGCACCGGGCGCGGCACGGCCACAGGGGTGGCGGGGTCTTTTACCGGATCCTCGGCGCGCAGCAGCTCGACCAGGCGTTCGGTCGCGCCCGCCGCGCGCTGCATCTCGCCCCAGATCTCCGACAGCGCCGCCACCGCGCCCGCCACCATCACCGAATAGATCACGAATTGCACCAGCGCCCCCGCCGTCATCTCGCCCGCGCGCACATCGCGCGCCCCGATCCAGAGCACGCCGACAATGCCGGTAAAGACCAGAAAGATCACGATCACCGTCATCAGCGCGCGGGTATTCACCCGGCGGCGCGCGGCGTCATGGCTTTTCTCCGTGACATCGGCGAAATGCGCGCGGCTCTGTGCCTCGTGGGTAAAGGCCTGCACCGTCTGCACCGACAACAGCGCCTCGGAGGCATTTCCCGAGCTTTGCGCGATCCAGTCCTGATTTTCCCGGCTGAGCACCCGCATCCGCCGCCCCAGAAACAGGATCGGCACCACCACCAGCGGCACGATCAGAAACACCAGCCCGGTGAGCTTGGCCGAGGTCAGAAGCATCAGCGCCATGCCCCCGATAAACAGCAAAAGGTTGCGCAGCGCGATCGAGACCGACGAGCCGATCACCGACAGGATCAGCGTCGTGTCGGTGGTGATCCGGCTCAGCACCTCGCCGGTCATGATCCGCTCGTAAAAGGCAGGGCTCATGCCGATCACGCGGTCGAACACCGCCTTGCGGATATCGGCCACCACCCTCTCGCCCAGCCGCGAGACCAGCAGGTAGCGCGCCCCCGTGCCCAGCGCCAGAAGCGCCGCGATGACAAGCGCCGCCCCGAAATAGCGATCCAGAAGCCCGCCATCCTCGCCGCCGAAGTTATCCACCACCCGGCGCACGGCCATCGGCAGCATCAGCGCCACGGTGGCGGTCAGCACCAGCGCCGCTATGGCCGCGGCGAGCAGCACGCGATAGGGGCGCAGGAACGGCCACAGCTCTGCCAGCGCGCTCAGGCGCCGCGATTTTTCGCGATCCAGCAGATCGGCCCCGTTCTCGGCCCTGCGCACCATCTTTTTTCTCCGTTCCGCCTGCACCGGTTCTTGGCGAGTGCGGCGGGCGGGGTCAAGTGCTCCGATTGGCCGCAGGCGCTCAGGGCAGCGGCGAAACCCCGATGACAAGCGGATGCGCGGCGATGAGCAGCCCATAAAGCGCAAGGCCAAGCCCAAGGCGCAGCGCCGTGGCGGGCCATGAGGCGGGGCGCGGCGGCCAGAGCGGCACGGCGCGGCGCGCGGCGTCAAGCCGCACCCAGTCCGCCCCCATCATCCCCTTGCGGCGGCGATCCACGATCCATTGCCCCAAGAGGGCAAAGCCCGCAAAAAGGCCAAAGAGCAGCACATGCGCCAGATCGCCATTGGGCAGCAGATGCGCCAGCGCCCAGAGCGCCAGCGCCCAAAGCAGCGGGTGGCGGGTGTAGCGGATGAGGCCGGGGCGCGCAGGGTCGAACCCCGCCCCCTCGCGCCCGCCAAAGGAAAACGGGTTGGGCCGCGCCACCGCCAGCGCCACCAAGAGGCAAACGCCAAGCATCACCGCCAGCGTGACATGGCCCTGCCATGCGGCCCAGCCCCAGAGCGGCACATGCGGCGCGCGCCCCGCCGCCGCGATCACCCAGTAAAGCACGCCCAAAGACAGGGCGGAGTAGCCAAGCCCAAAGCCGCGCGCGCCCAATCGCGCCACCAGCGCCGCCTTCACGCGCGGCCGCAAGGGCAGCCGGTGGCTAAGAAAAAACACCGCCAGTGCAAGGATATACTCTGCCCAGCCCATGCCCTGCCCCCTCTCGCGATCCGCGTCCCGCCTTGGCTTAGCCTGCGCGGCAACAACGCGGCAAGCGCGATTTTCGCTTGCGCTGATCCCGCGCGGAGCTGCCTTGGTCCGGGGCCTTGCAGCCCCCGCTTTTCCACGTGACGCCGAGTCAGTTTGACGGTGTGGTATGATGCATCTTCGAATGATCCACCCCATCCGCCGGATCGACACTGAATTCGATCTCGATCCGGCCCGTGTGCTCGAAGATCAGCACCGCAGGCACCATATCGCCTTCCTTCAACGTCGCGGTCAGGCCCATGAGCATGACATGCAGCCCGCCCGGTTCCAGCACCACGGTCTCCCCGCCCGGAATATCAAGCGCCGCGACGGGTTTCATCCGCGCCACGCCATCGCTGCCATGCTCTGTCATGTGCAGGCTTGTGGCTTTGGCCGCGTCCGTTTCGACACCGATCAGCCGGTCGGCCTGCGCACCCTCGTTGGCGATCGACATGTAGCCCGCAGCCGTTTTCGCGCCGGCAAAGGGTTCGTTGATATGCGGATGGATGATTTCGATCGCACCCTTGTTGGTGCCATGTGCAAAGGCTGGCCCCGACAGCGCAAGCGCGCTGAGCACGGCAAAGATAAACAGTCTCATGGTGTGGTCCTTACGATGAATATTGCAGCGGGTTTCTCCCGAACCCGACACTCTCCAGCACAATAGTAGCTTTATACCGCGCTCACCCCGGAACCCGAAATTTTTCGTGAGTGACGACGCGGAAGCTGTCTGACACCTGATCGCGGAATTCCTTCCACTGATTGGGAACCGTTTCTCGAAAGAACCGCAGGATCGCATTCGCGAACTGCTTTTGCGTCGGGTCGTATTGGTTGTGGGTCACGCATCGGTGCATGACGGCCCATAATCGTTCGATCGGGTTCAGGTGCGGGCAACAGGGCGGCAGTTGGATCAGGTGGATGCGGCACCCCGGCCGCGCCAGGAAGTCTCGAACATCTGGCCCTT
>DISF01000015.1:0-597 GCA_002421985.1 Roseovarius sp. UBA6217
GTGTCATCGAATGCCGCGATCTGCGCGCCCGACACCTGCCCCGATTCGTCCTTGAAGAGGTGGGAATAGGTGGCGTTGGAGTTGAACGGCGGGTCGAGATAGATGAGGTCAACGCTCTCGCTTGCGATGCTCTCGCGCAGCACCGTCAGGTTGTCGCCGTAATAAAGGTGATTGCCCATGCCGCCCGTTCCCTGCCCGCTCTGCCCCGCCAGTCTGGCGCGATCCGGTTAAGGCCGAGTTTATGCGCGCAGGCGGGCGGCTGTCCATGGGCCTGCGGCCCCGTCATCCCGCGCACCCCATATCGCCGCGCCGCAGCACAAACAGGTGACAACCCGCCCTCACATCCCTATAAGGCGCGCAAATCGCACCCATCACACAGGACAGACCCATGACCACCCTCGTTTTCGGCCACAAATCCCCCGATACCGATTCCACCGGCTCGCCCATTCTCTGGGCCTGGTATCTGAACGAGGTCAAAGGCCAGAGCGCCGAGGCCGTGCTTCTGGGAGAGCCGAACACCGAGGCCGCCTTTCTGCTGCGCAAGTGGAACCTGCCCAAGCCCCGGATCATTTCGGATGTCGCGGACGGTCAGGCCTG
>DISF01000015.1:668-20059 GCA_002421985.1 Roseovarius sp. UBA6217
ACCATCCTGCTTGATCTGATGGGCGAGGATGCCGCCAGGATGCCCGAGGCGATGAAGGGCGCGGCGCTGACCTGCATCCTGTCGGACACGCTCGAATTCCGCTCGCCGACCACCACCGCGCATGACCGCGCCGTGGCCGAGAAACTGGCCGCCGATCTGGGCATTTCCATCCCCGACTATGCCGCCGAGATGTTCGCCGCCAAGTCCGACGTGTCGGCCTTTTCCGATGCCGAGCTTCTGCGGATGGATTCCAAGGAATATGAGGTCGGCGGCAAGAAATTCCGCGTCAGCGTGCTCGAGACGACCGCGCCCGCCATCGTGCTCGACCGCAAGGCCAGCCTGATGGAGAGCATGAAGACCGTGGCCGCCGAGGACGGTGTCGATCAGGTTCTCCTCTTCGTGGTGGATATCCTGAATGAGGAGGCGACGCTTCTGGTGCCGAACGATCTGGTGAAGGCGCTGGCCGAGAAAAGCTTTGGCGCGTCTGTCTCGGGCGATGCCGTGGTCCTGCCCGGAATCATGTCCCGCAAGAAGCAGATCATCCCCAATCTCGCGCTCTGAGATCGGAACGATCCACGAAAAAAGGCCCGCGGGGACACCCCCCGCGGGCCTTGTCGTATCCGGTGCGGATGCTCAGCGCCGGCTGGCTTCGATCACGTCCTCGACCGTGCGCAACCCGGTGCGCGGGGCCTGAACCAGCACCGCCATGTTGCCCGGCTTGTGCTCGTTGCGCAGCATCTTGGTATGGGCCCGCGGGATCTCGTTCCACGGGAAAACCTCGGACATACAAGGATCGAGCCGCCGCTCGACCATCAGCTTGTTGGCCGCCGAAGCCTGTTTCAGATGGGCGAAATGGCTGCCCTGAAGGCGCTTCTGGTGCATCCACATGTAACGCACATCAAAAGTGCAGTTGAACCCGGAGGTGCCCGCGCAGATCACAACCATGCCGCCCTTCTTGCACACCAGCGACGAGACCGGGAATGTCGCCTCGCCGGGATGCTCGAACACCATGTCAACGCTGACGCCCTTGCCGGTGATGTCCCAGATCGCCTTGCCGAATCTCCGCGCCTCTTTCAGCCAGGCGTTGTATTCGGGCGTGTTCACCTTGGGCAACTGCCCCCAGCAATTGAATTCCTTGCGGTTGATGACGCCCTTCGCGCCCTGCTCCATCACGAATTGGCGCTTGCTCTCGTCGCTGATGACGCCGATGGCGTTGGCCCCGGCGGTATTGGCAAGCTGAATGGCATAAGAGCCAAGACCGCCCGACGCCCCCCACACGAGCACGTTCTGCCCCGGTTTCAGGTCATGCGGCGCGTGGCCGAACAGCATCCGGTAGGCGGTGGCGAGCGTCAGCATGTAGCACGCGCTTTCCTCCCATGTCAGATGCTTGGCCCGCGGCATGAGCTGCTGCGCCTGAACGCGCGTGAACTGCGCGAATGACCCGTCCGGTGTCTCGTAACCCCAGATGCGCTGCGAGGGCGAGAACATCGGATCACCGCCATTGCATTCCTCGTCGTCGCCATCGTCCTGGTTGCAATGGATCACCACCTCGTCGCCGACCTTCCAGCGTTTGACCTTCTCGCCCACCTTCCAGACGATCCCCGCCGCATCCGACCCCGCGATGTGATAAGGGTGGCCGTGGCCGTCAAACGGGCTGACCGGCTGGCCGAGACCGGCCCAGACGCCGTTATAATTGACCCCCGCCGCCATCACCAGAACCAGCACCTCGTGGCTGTCGATCTCCCATGTATCGACCACTTCCTGCTGGAACGAGATTTCCGGCTCGCCGTGCCGTTCCCGCCGGATCGCCCAGGCATACATCTGTTTGGGCACATGGCCGAGCGGGGGCATTTCGCCGATTTCATACAGATCCTTCTCAGGCGCGTCATAAGGCGCGATGCCGGTATTGGTATCCAAGGCCATGCTCCGTCTCCTGTTCGCTATGCCGCGATGCAGAATCGCGGCGCTCTGGGCTTGGGATACGGGCACGCAAGCAATAATGCAATAGATCAATCGGGTATTCTGGTAATTTTATGACCGCGCAATCGCAGCAAAATCACCGTTTTTTCGCTGCGTCCGCAAAAAAATGGGCGATGGAATTGGCGTAATAGGCCACCATCGCCTCTTGCCCCGCCACACTGCGGACCTGCGCGCCGCTTTCCTCGACCATACCGCGTTTGCGCAGCACCCGCAGCCCGAAACGCGCCGCATAGCCCAGATCGTCGCGCGGCAAATGGGTATGGGCATGGGGCAGCGCGGCGACCATCGTGGCGACGCTTTCCTCCAGCGCCGCGCGATCCAGTGCGCCACCTGCCTCGGTCAGGGCCCGCGCCACCAGCGGCACCGGCAGCACCGGCACCACCGCGCCGATCCGCACCATCAGCGCCCGCGCCAACCCGCGCACCTCACTCACCGGTTCGCTGCGCTGAAATTCCCGCAGCGAGAGCGGCGCGCCGAAACTCACCGCGGCATAGCCATGCCGGTGATAGCGCCCCCGGAGCCGTAGCCAGACCTGACCCATGATGAACCGCAAAATAACCGAGAGGCGCGCCGGAAACCGCCGCCCGCCCGCCTGCCCCGCCGCCACCAGTAACCGGTCCTCGAACACCCTGTCGTAATTGATCGCGACCGGCACAAAGACCACGTCGCGCCCGTCCGGCTCGCGCTCTTCGACGAGATACTTGAGCAACCCCAGCTTGGGGGGCTGCAAGGCCCCCGTCAGGCTCAGGCCCCCTTCGGGAAACATCGCCTGCGTGACACCGCCATCGGTTGCCATGCCGACATAGCGTGCCAGCACCCGGCGATACAACTCCCCGCGCGAGCGGCGGCGGATGAAATAGGCCCCCGTCGCCCGGATCATCCGCGACAGCGGCCAGACCCGCGCCCATTCCCCCACCGCGTAAGAGAGCGCCGAGCGTTCCGCCGCCAGCCATGTCACCAGCACGTAATCCATATTGGAGCGATGGTTCATCACGAAAACCACCGTCGCCTCGGGATCGATCCTGCGCAGCGCGGCCTCGTCGAAATGCCCCAGCCGGACACGGTAGAGCGATTGGCTGAGGAATTTCGCCACGCGGATGGCGAAACCGAAATAGAGGGTGGCGCTGAAACTCGGGACGATCTCGCGCGCGTAGCGGCGGGCGCGCTCGAAAGCGACGTTCTCGGGGATACCCTCGGCGCGGGCATGGGCGACGATGGCGCGGCTCACCTCGGGGTCATAGATCAGCCGCTGGATCATGTCATGCCGCCGCGCCAGCTTGAACGGCTCGATGGGCCGCTCCAGCCGCTCATTCAGCTTTGCCACCGCCCGTTCCAGCCTGCGGCGAAAGAACCAGCGCACCGAGGGAAACAGGAAATGCGACGCGAAAGTGACGGCGGCAAAACCCACCAGAACCACCAGCGCCCAGAGAGGCATATCGACCGTCCGTGTCATCGCGCCAGATAAGCAGGGAACGCCGCCATGGTAAATGCCCGGCATGGCCGCGCGCGCCCTCCCCCGGCTTGGATTGAGGATGACGGGGGGAGCGGGCAGCCCCGCTGCCGGGCCAGGCCCCCCGCCCCCTTGCTGCCGGAGATGCCAGCAGGCACAAGACCCGTGTCACGGCAAGAGGCCGTCGGAGTGGATGCGCAAAAACGCAGTCGCGCCGCTCGTCACCGGTGGCGAGAGCCTTGGCGTCACGCCCACAGCCGTGATGGTTTACGCCTTCGTCCGCTGACCGCTCAGGCGCGGCGCTGGAACGCGATCACGACCAGCGCCAGCAGCGACGAGCCGAGCATCAGCAAAAGCGAAACCGCGTTCAGAAGCGGCGTCGAGCCCTCCTTGAGCCGATCAAACATCGCGATGGTCAGCGGCGCGTCAGAGCCGACCAGCATCAGCGTGGTGTTGAAATTCTCGAAACTCATCAGGAACGCCACCACCAGCGCGCCCACCAGCGCCGGCACGAGAAACGGGAGCGTCACCGTGCGCACCGCCGTCAGCCGGCTGGCCCCGAGATTCATCGCCGCTTCCTCCAGCGAGCGGTCGAATTTCTGCAACCGCGCCGAGATGACCAGCGTCGTGATCGTGGCGATGAACGAGAACTGCCCCAGGATCACGAGCGTGAGGCCGGGCCGCAGCGCCTGAATATCGCGCTGCGCCACCTCCCAGAGCCCGTTGGCGACGGTGGAGGAAAACACCAGGATCGAAATGCCCAGCACGATCCCCGGAATCACCAGCGGCAGCAGCATCAGCATGTAAAGCAGGCCCTTGCCCCGAAACTCGTAGCGGTTGAACAGGAACGCATTCGACAGCCCCACCGCCACCGCCAGCACCGACACGCACAGCGCGACAAAGGCAGAGGTGCCGGCGGCGCGCAGGATCGGGCGCTCGTGGAACACCCCGAGCCGGGGCCGCGCATCGCCAAGGAACCAGTCCCAAGTAAAGCCCTGCCAGGGCAGCGAGGGAAACTGGCTGTCATTGAAGGCAAAGACCGCGACCACCGTCAGCGGTAGCGCGAGATAGACAAAGAACAGCCCGACATAGGCCCCGTAGGCCAGCCGGATCGCGCGGGATCGGGGGATGGTGGGGATCATGTCGCGCGCCCCCTCATCCCATCGTCTCCTTCAGCGTGCGCCCGGTCAGCCGCAGCATCCCCCAGACAATGAGCGACGACAACGCCAGCAGCAAAAAGCCGAACGCCGCCCCCAGCTCCCAGTTGAAGCGCACGATGAACTGCGAATAGATCAGCTCGGTGAACCACAGGCTGTCCTTGCCGCCCAGCATGGTCGGCGTGAGGTAATTGCCAAGGCTGAGCATGAACACCACGATGCAGCCGGA
This sequence comes from Roseovarius sp. UBA6217, assembly GCA_002421985.1. Taxonomy (GTDB): domain Bacteria; phylum Pseudomonadota; class Alphaproteobacteria; order Rhodobacterales; family Rhodobacteraceae; genus Roseovarius. The sequence continues at coordinate 5,485 of DISF01000015.1, forward strand.
CACGATCCCCGGTGCCGCATGGGGGATGACGATCTCGCGCATCACGGAAAACCCGTTGCCGCCCAGATCATAGCCCGCCTCGATCACCGCATCGTCAAGGCTTTCGAGCGTGGTGACAAGCGGCACCACCATGAACAGCATCGAGGTATAGACCAGCCCGATCATGATCGCGGCATCGTTATAGAGCATCTCCACCGGCCGGTCCGCCAGCCCCGCCCATTGCAGCAGGGTCGAGACCAGCCCGGTCTCGCGCAAGAGGATCATCCAGCCGAAGGTGCGCACCAGTTCCGAGACATAGAACGGGATGAGGCACAGCACGAACAGCACCGCCTGCACCCGCCCCCTGGCGATCTTGGCGATGTAATAGGACACCGGAAAGGCGATCACGAGCGTGATGACCGTTGCCAGAACCGACATCACGGCGGTGCGCAGAAAGGTCCGCAGATAGAGCGGCTCTTGAAAGAAGGTGAGGTAATTGGCGGCGCTGGTCTGGTATTCCCGCACGCCCACGCGCTCGCGGATCGACACCAGGAACATGTCGATATGCGGGATGATGATGAGCAGCGACAGCCACAGCAAGAGCGGCGTCAAGAGCAGGATGAAGCCCAGTTTGGTGCCCGCCCGCATTTCAGCCCGCCCCCGGCACAGGACCGGCCCCGGCGGCAAAGCAATTGCCCTGCGCGCCCGACCATCCGATATGCAGAGCATCGCCGCGGCTCAGGGCGGCGAACTCGCCCGATTGCGGCAGGGCCACCTCGATCTCCTCGCCGCCCGCGTCGGGCCGCACCAGAACCCGGCTCGCCGCGCCGTTGAACAGAAGCGCCGTCACCCTGCCCTGCATCCGGTTGTCGAACGCTGCGATGCCGTTTGCGTCATGGGCCACGCGGATCGCCTCGGGGCGCACGTAGATCTCGGCCCGGTCGCCCGCGCGCAAGGCGCGCCCATGCCGCGCGCCGCGCATCACGATGCCGTTTTCGGTGCGCAGATCCAGCGCATCGCCCTCGACCCGCTCCACCCGGCCCTGCCAGCGGTTGGTATCGCCGACAAACCCGGCGACGAACGCGGTTTCGGGGCGAAAGTAAAGCTCTTGCGCGGTGCCCACCTGCTCGAACACGCCCGCGTTCATCACCGCGATCTGGTCCGACATGACCAGCGCCTCGGACTGGTCATGCGTGATATAGACAAAGGTGGTGTCGAACGCCGCCTGAAGCGATTTCAGCTCGACTTTCATGCGCTCGCGCAGCTTGAGATCGAGCGCGCCCAGCGGCTCGTCGAGCAACAGCACATCGGGCTCCAGCACCATGCAGCGCGCGATGGCCACGCGCTGTTTCTGGCCGCCCGACAACTCATCCACCTTGCGGGTGTTGATGCCGGGCAGGCCGATCCGGTCAAGCACCTCGTCCACCTTGCGGGTGATTTCGGCGCGGCCCATGCCCTTGCGCCGCAGCCCATAGCCGATATTCTGCTCGATATTCATCATCGGGAACAGCGCGAGGTGCTGAAACACCATGTTCACCGCCCGCTTGTTGGGCGGCACGTCGAGCACCGATTTGCCCTTGATGCGGATATCGCCGGATGTCGGCGCGAGGAAGCCCGCGATCATCCGCATGATCGTGGTCTTGCCGCAGCCCGACGGCCCGAGGATCGAAAAGAACGACCCGGCGGGCACGGCAAAGGACACGTTATCGACGGCGCGCATATCGCCGAACTGCTTGGTCAGCGCGCTGCATTCAAGATCGGGGATCATAGGGGTATTCCACGCATCAAAGCGGCGGCACCCCGCGCACGGGATGCCGCCGGATGGGACATATCGGGCTCAGTTGGCGGCCTTGACCCGGTCGAGCACGCCGCCCTCGATCGCCTCGAGCCCGGCAGGCACCGGCGGATACCACTTGATGTTGTCCACCGCCTCGGGCGGAAAGGACGCCTGATAGCGGGCCTTGAGCGCGTCATCGGCAAAGGCATCGGCCCCTTTCGACGCGGTGAAATTGCCCGCCGTCGCGGTTATTTTCGCCGCGATCTCGGGCCGCATGACAAAGTTGATCCAGGCATAGGCGGCCTCGTCGGCCTGTCCCTTGGCGGGCAGGGCGAAGGTGTCGATCCAGCCCAGCGCGCCCGAGGCAGGCGCGACAAAGGTCACGTCGGGATTGTCGGCGTTGAGCTTCCAGCCGCCGGTATCCCAGGCCATCGCGGCGACAACCTCGCCCGAGCGCACGAGGTTCATCAATTCGTCACCGCCGCCCCAGTAGGTCTTGACGTTGGGCTTGCACTCGATGAGCTTCGCCTCGACCTTCTGCATGATATCGGTGTAGGCTGCCTCGTCGCCATAGGCAGCGAACGGGTCCATCCCCATCGCGAAGGCAAAGCCAATCAGCGTCGGGCGTTTCAGGCGATACGACACCTTGCCCGCCACCTCGGGCGCGCAGAGGTCGGTATAATCCTTGACCCCCGCCGCCTTGGATGTATCCACCACCAGCCCCGAGGTGCCCCAGACATGCGGCACGCCGTAAACCTCGCCGCCGACGGTGGTGTTGGTCATCGTCGCCTCGAGCATCGAGGGGATGAATTGCGACTGGTCGATCTGCGACATGTCGATCGGCTTGTAGATGCGGAATTCTTCCTGCGGGCCGGCGATCCGGTCCTGGCTGGGCTGCGCGAGATCGAACCCGCCGCCCGCCGTGGCGCGCAGCTTGGCGATCATTTCCTCGTTGTTCGACAGCGTCACCTCGACGGTGTGGCCGGTCTCGGCCTCGAACATGGCAACAACGTCCTCGGGCGCATAGCCGCCCCAGGTCAACAGCCGCAACGTGTCGGCACCTGCCGTCTGGGCCAGGCCCGCCACGGCCATGCCGATCACGGTCGACAGAATCCGGGCTTTCGTATTGCTCATCGCTTCATACTCCATTTTGCGCGTTTATGTTCGTGGATTGGGGCCAGCTTGGGCCTTTTTCTCGCACGCAGTCAAATTGTTTTTGGCATCGGCATATGACGCGTCTGTAAACGGGCACGGGGAATGACGCCACATAAGCCACAATCGCCCCGCGCCGCGCAGGGGCGGGGACTCGGCCGGTGCCGAAGATACCGCTTTGCGGGCTGGGCTTTGTCTGCGGCGGGCGCATCCCGAGGGCGGCCCCGCGCGACCGGGCAGACAATGGCCGAACGTGGTGAGGCGAGTGCAACGCGCTGAAGCGCGCGTTCAAGACACACTGCGCAACACGGGTTCAACCGGGCATTCGCCGCGCGTTCCCTTCAGGCCAAACCCCGCCGCCCGCGTCACCCCGCCTCGGCGAGCCGCGCGACATAGCGCGCCAGCGTGTCGATCTCGAGGTTGATCCGGTCGCCCACCGCCACCTCGCCCCATGTCGTCACCTGCATGGTGTGGGGGATGAGATTGATACCGAACGCCGTCCCCGCCACATCGTTCACGGTCAGCGAGGTGCCGTTGAGCGCGACTGACCCCTTGGGCGCGATGAACCGGGCAAGCCCCTCGGGCGCGCGCAGGGTGATGCGGGTGCTGTCACCCTCGGGCACCATCGCGACCACCTCGGCCAGCCCGTCGATATGGCCCGACACGATATGCCCGCCCAATTCGTCGCCCACCCTCAGGGACCGCTCCAGATTGACGCGCCGCCCCTCGGCCCAGGCCCCGAGATTGGTCTTGGACAGCGTCTCGGCCGAGATATCCACGTCGAACCAGTCGGGGCCAAGCGCCACCACCGTCAGGCACGCCCCGTCGCAGGCGATGGAGGCCCCCATCGCGATGGTGCGGGTGTCATAGCCGGTGCCAATGCGCGCGCGCATGTCGCCACGCTGCTCGACCGCGCGGATATGGCCGATATCGGTGATGATCCCCGTAAACATGCGCTGTCCCCTGTCGTTCGCCTGACTGAGCCAAGGGCCTAGCGCCGCCGCCGCCCCAAGACAAGACAAGGCGCGGGAAATGGCTTAATTTCGTCGGAATTTTTCGCTAAGGGGCACCGATCACAATCGGGAACGGGAACGGGGACACGCAAACATGCCGGGACTGACCGGAGAGGGGCGCTCTTTCCTGCTGTTGCAGGGGCCGCACGGGCCGTTTTTCTACCGGCTGGGGCAGATGCTGCGCCGGTCGGGGGCCGAGGTGCGGCGCGTGGGCTTCAACGCGGGCGATCGCGCCTTCTGGCCCGATACCGCGCGCTATATCGCCTATCGCGACCCGCCCGAGGCCTGGCCCGAGACCTTTGGCCGCCTCATCGAGACGCATGGCGTGACCGATCTGGTGCTCTACGGCGATACCCGCCCGATCCATGCCGAGGCGGTGGCCATTGCGCGCGCGCGCGGCCTTACGGTGCATGTGTTCGAGGAGGGCTACATGCGCCCCTACTGGATCACCTACGAGCGCGACGGTGCCAACGGGCATTCGCGGCTGATGAACCTTGGCATCGACGAGATGCGCGCCGCGCTGGCCGCCTCGGACATGGATACCGCCATGCCGCCGGCAAGCTGGGGCGACATGCGCCAGCACATATTCTACGGCGCGCTCTATCACGGCACCGTGCTGCTGCTGAACCGTGGCTATCGCCGCTTTCGCCCGCATCGCGCCCTCGGCGTCGGGCAGGAATTCGCGCTCTACCTCAAGCGCCTGCTGTTCATGCCGGTGCTGGCGCTGGAACGGCGGCTGGCCACGTGGCGCATCCGCACGGGGGGCTTTCCCTATCACGTCGCGCTGTTGCAGCTTGAACACGATGCCTCGTTTCAGGCGCATTCGCCGTTCACCTCGATGACCGAATTCCTCGAGGTGCTCATCCGTGGCTTTGCCGAGGGCGCGCCGCCGCATCATCACCTCGTGGTCAAGGCGCACCCGCTCGAGGACGGGCGCGCACCGCTGCGCGCCACCCTGCGCCGCCTCATCGCGGCACATGGCTTGCGCGGCCGCGTGCATATGCTGCGCGGCGGCAAGCTCGCCCCGCTTCTCGACGAGGCGCGCAGCGCCGTCACCGTCAATTCCACCGCCGGGCAACAGGTTCTGTGGCGCGGCATCCCGCTGCGCACCTTCGGCGCGGCGGTCTATGCCAAGCCCGAATTCGTCTCGACCGCGCCGCTGCGCGACTTCTTCGCCCATGCGCGGCGCCCCGATCGCCGCGCCTATGCAGATTACCGCCGCTTCCTGCTGGAAACCAGCCAGCTTCCCGGCGGGTTCTATTCGGCGCGCGGGCGGCGGCAGGTGCTGCGCCATGTCGTCGACATGATGCTGTCGCCCCACGATCCCTATGACGCGCTGAGCCGCGGCACCGCGGCCCCACGGCAACAGTTGCGCATCGTTCCCTGAGGCAGGCCACAGGAAAGGCTGGATTTTTCGAGGCCGTTGCAGTAGCGTTACCAGAAAAAAGCCCGAGGCAGAACAAGAACAGGTCGAGGAGACCGAGCCGTGACATCCCGACACTACCGATGGGTGCGCCCCGTCGCGCTCTTGCTGGTGGCCAGCCTTGTGGCCGGGTGCGGCCTGCCGCGCATGGGCCCCAACAAGCGCCAGATATACTCCGGATCGGTGCAACAGCAGGGCGATGCCTTCGTCGTCACCGTCAATGACCGCGTCACGCGCGCCACGGCGGTGCAGCCCGCGCTCGGCTTTACCGAGGATTTTCTCAACGCGGGCCTGCTCGGCTCGGACACGATCAGCCCCGGCGACACGCTGGGCCTGACGATCTGGGAAAACGTCGATGACGGGCTTCTGACCGGGGCAACCGCCAACCAGACCATCCTTGAAGAGGTGCAGGTTGATGGCTCCGGCTTTATCTTCGTGCCTTATGCAGGCCGGATCAAGGCGGCAGGCAACACGCCCGAGGGCGTGCGCCGCGTCATCACCGAGCGGCTCGATCAGCAAACCCCCGATCCGCAGGTCGAGGTGCGCCGCGTCGCGGGCAACGGCTCTACCGTGTCGGTCAGCGGCGCGGTGAGCGGTCAGGGCGTCTACCCGATCGAGGCACCGACGCGGCGGCTCTCGGCGATGATAACGGCGGCGGGCGGTATCGCGATCGAGCCGGAGGTGGCGCAAATCACTGTCATTCGCGGCGACAAGCGCGCCAAGGTCTGGTTTCAGGACCTGTTCAAATATCCGCAATTCGACATCCCGCTGCGCGGCGGCGACCGTATCCTTGTCGAATCCGATACCCGCTCCTACACCGCGCTCGGCGCGACCGGCACGCAGGCGCGCGTGACTTTCCAGACCCAGACGCTCAGCGCACTCGAAGGTATCGCGCAGGTGGGCGGGCTCAGCGTTTCCTCCGCCGATCCCACGGGTGTCTTCGTGCTGCGCAACGAGCCAGCCGAGATCGCCAACCAGGTTCTGGGCCGCGACGATCTGGTGGGCGCGCAACGCCTCATCTACGTGCTCGACCTCACCCAGCCCAACGGCATGTTCATGGCCCGCGATTTCGCGATCCGCGACGATGACACGATCTACGTGACCGAAGCCCCGTTCTCGCAATGGGCCAAGGTGATCGCGGCAATGACCGGCACGCTGGGCGCGGTCGGCTCGGTCTCGACGGCATCGAGCACGCTTTCAGGCGACATATGACGCCAGACCACGATGACAGACCCGCCGGGAACGAGAGGCCCCGGCGGGTTTTCTATTTCAACGGCGGGTTCCTTTGGCAGACCCGCCTGCGGCGCATCCTGCAGCTTGCGGGCTATCCGCTGCGGCTTGGCTGGCCCGGCGCCGGGGACAGCATCGCCGTATGGGGCCGCTCGCCCTATGCCGCGCGCGGCGAGCGGATGGCGGCGCGCACCGGCGCGCAGATCCTGCGGATCGAGGATGCGTTCCTGCGCTCGGTGCTGCCGGGGCGCAGCGGCGCGCCGCCGCTGGGCCTGCTGATCGACCGGCAGGGCGTGCATTTCGACGCCTCCGCCCCGTCCGATCTCGAAGACCTGCTCGCGCGCCACCCGCTCGACGACACGCCGCTTCTGGATCGTGCGCGCGACGCCATCGCGCGGCTGCGCGCGGGGCACCTGAGCAAGTATTCCGGCACCGATCCCGCCCTGCCCTGCCCCGATCCGGGCTATGTTCTGGTGATCGACCAGACACGCGGCGATGCCTCGATCCGGCATGGCGGAGCGGGTGCGGCCACGTTCCACGACATGCTGGCCCACGCGCAGGCAGAGCACCCCCACGCGCGGATTCTGATAAAGACCCATCCCGAGACCGCGCAGGGCCACCGCGCGGGCCATTTCAGCGCCGCGGATACGGGCGGGCGCATCACGCTCACCGCCGCCCCGCTCAGCCCCTGGCCCCTGCTGGAGGGGGCGATCGCGGTCTATACCGTCAGCTCGCAAATGGGGTTCGAGGCGATCCTTGCAGGCCACCGCCCGCAGGTCTTCGGGCGGCCCTTCTACGCAGGCTGGGGCCTGACCGAGGATCGCCACCCCGAGAGCCTTGCCCGGCGCGGGCGCGCGCTCACCCGCGCGCAGCTCTTTGCCGCCGCGATGATCCTCTACCCCACCTGGTATGATCCCTGCCGCGACCGGCTCTGCGATCTTGAGGACGCGCTGGCGCAGTTCGAGGCCGAAACCCGCGCCTGGCGCGAGGATCACCGGGGCTGGAGCGCGCATGGGATGCGGCTGTGGAAACGCGCGCCGGTGCAGGGGTTTTTCGGCGCGCAGCGGCGGGTGATCTTCAACCGCCCGCGCGAGGGCCGCCCGGCGATGGTCTGGGCTTCGGCGGCGGCGGTGCCCGAGGGGGCCGCCCGCGTCGAGGATGGCTTTTTGCGGTCGCGCGGGCTGGGCGCCGATCTGGTGGCCCCGCTGTCGCTGGTGCTCGACGATCTCGGCATCTATTACGATCCCGGCCGCGAAAGCAGGCTGGAGCGGCTGATCGCCACGCGCGCCGCGCTGCGCCCCGATGAGGAGCGGCGCGCCCGCGCGCTCATCGCCACGCTCATCCGCCACGGGCTGAGCAAATACAATCTTGGCCAGCCCGCCCCCGACTTGCCCAAGGGCCACCGTATCCTCGTGCCCGGACAGGTCGAGGATGACGCCTCGATCCGGCTCGGCGCGGGCAGGACCGCCACCAATCTCGCGCTGCTGCACCGCGCGCGCGCCGAAAATCCCAGGTCCGTGATCCTCTACAAGCCCCACCCGGATGTGGAGGCCGGGCTGCGCCCCGGCGCGATCCCCCCTGAGGCGCTCGGCGGTCTGGCGGATGTCGTCCTGACCACCACCGATCCCGCCACCCTCCTGCCGCTGGTCGACGAGGTGTGGACCATGACCTCGCTCATGGGCTTCGAGGCGCTGTTGCGCGGGCTGCGCGTGACCACCACCGGCGCGCCGTTCTACGCGGGCTGGGGCCTTACCCGCGATCTGGGCGATATTCCCGCCCGCCGCACCGCGCGCCCCACGCTTGCCGGGCTGGTCCATGCCGCGCTGATCGACTATCCGCGCTACCGCGATCCGGTCTCGGGCCTGCCCTGCCCGGTCGAGGTGGTGGCCTGTCGCCTCGCCACCGGCAAGGGCCTGCGCGCGGGCGCGGCCAACCGGCTTCTGGCCAAGGCACAAGGCGCGCTCGCGGGCCACGCATGGCTGTGGCGGTAGGGCGCTGCACCTGACCAAAGAGGCCCCCTATGCGTCATAAGGGGCGGCCATGCATGACAGTGCTGCCGATTGGCAAAATAGCGCCGTGGTTGGGTAGGGTCTGTTGGCACCATTCGCCTCCTGCACCCGCGCGGAATCAAGGCGTGCTTGCGCGCCGCCGCGCGAGCGCGCGACCGTCCCAACGCGCTCTACCGCGCAACCCGCACCCCACACCGTCCAAACCCCGCCCGCCCGGCACCTGCCACCAACCAAAACACCCGTGCCACCCGAGGGCACAAAACCCGGACCGTGTTCGCCGACCTCCCGATGACCGCGCCATATCCGCCTCATTTTCTGAAAAAACGCCGCTTGCGCTTGAATTGCGCCGCATTGCGGGTCTAGAGCGCGGCCAGGCGGCGGCACCGGCCCGCCCGCGCCCCGGCAGTCACATCACGATGAAGGTTACCATGCAGTCTCCCAATCTCGCCCCCGTCCCCGAACTCTATGTCTCCTACGAGAGCGCGCAAAAGCTCAAGGTCGAGGCGGGCAACCTCGCAAGCTGGGACCTCACACCGCGCCAGATCTGCGATCTGGAACTGCTGATGAATGGCGGGTTCAACCCGCTCAAGGGGTTCCTTTCCGAGGCCGATTACAACGGCGTCGTGGACAACATGCGCCTGGCCGATGGCACGCTCTGGCCGATACCGATCACCCTCGATGTGAGCGAGGCATTCGCCGAGGGGGTCGAGATCGGGCAGGATATCGCGCTGCGCGATCAGGAGGGCGTGATCCTCGCCACGATGACCGTCACCGACCGCTGGACGCCGGACAAGGCGCACGAGGCAGAAAAGGTCTTTGGTGCCGATGACGTGGCGCATCCGGCGGTCAACTACCTGCACCACACCGCAGGCAAGGTCTATCTTGGCGGCCCGGTCACCGGCATTCAGCCCCCGGTGCATTACGATTTCCGCGGCCGCCGCGACACGCCCAACGAATTGCGCGCGCTCTTCCGCAAACTGGGCTGGCGGCGCGTGGTGGCCTTCCAGACCCGCAACCCGCTGCACCGCGCGCATCAGGAACTGACGTTCCGCGCGGCGCGCGAGGCGCAGGCCAACCTGCTCATCCATCCGGTCGTGGGCATGACCAAACCGGGCGATGTCGATCACTTCACCCGCGTGCGCTGCTACGAGGCGGTGCTTGACAAATACCCCGCCTCGACCACCACGATGAGCCTGCTCAATCTCGCCATGCGCATGGCCGGCCCGCGCGAGGCGGTCTGGCACGGCATCATCCGCCGCAACCACGGCTGCACCCATTTCATCGTCGGGCGCGATCATGCCGGCCCCGGTCAGAATTCGGCCGGCGAGGATTTCTACGGCCCCTACGAGGCGCAAGACCTGTTCCGCGCGCATCAGGACGAAATCGGCATCGAGATGGTCGATTTCAAACACATGGTCTATGTGCAGGAACGCGCCCAATACGAGGCCATCGACGAGATCGAGGACCGCGACAACGTCACCATCCTCAACATCTCGGGCACCGAGTTGCGCCGCCGCCTGCAAGAGGGGCTGGAAATCCCCGACTGGTTTTCCTTCCCCGAGGTGGTGAGCGAGCTGCGCCGCACCCGTCCGCCGCGCTCCAAGCAGGGTTTCACCGTGTTCTTCACCGGCTTTTCCGGCTCGGGCAAATCCACCATCGCCAACGCGCTCATGGTCAAGCTGATGGAGATGGGCGGGCGTCCGGTGACGCTTCTGGATGGCGATATCGTGCGCAAGAATCTCAGCTCCGAGCTGGGTTTCTCCAAGGAGCACCGAGACCTGAACATTCGCCGCATCGGCTATGTCGCGTCCGAGATCACCAAGAATGGCGGCATCGCCATCTGCGCGCCGATTGCCCCCTACGCCGCCACCCGCCGCGCCGTGCGCGAGGATGTCGAGCAATACGGTGCCTTCGTCGAGGTCCATGTGGCGACCAGCATCGAGGAATGCGAACGCCGCGACCGCAAGGGGCTCTATAAACTGGCGCGCGAGGGCAAGATCAAGGAATTCACCGGGATTTCAGACCCCTATGATGTGCCCGAAAACCCCGAATTGCGCGTCGAGACCGAGAATGTCGATGTGGACAACTGCGCCCATCAGGTCATTCTCAAGCTCGAACAGATGGGCCTCGTCGCGGGATGAGAGGGGCGGGCGCGGGGCGCGGGCCGGGTGATGCCCGGCCCCGCCCGAGCCGCGCCGTCATGCGCGATGCGCCCCCTCGGCCAGTGATGCCACGAAATCGAGCACCTCGGCCACCGGGCGGCCCTTGGCGATCTCGGCCACGATCGCCGAGCCGACAACGCAGCCATCGGCCACGCCCGCGATGGTCCGCGCAGTCTCTGGCGTGCGGATGCCGAAACCCACGATCACCGGCAGATCGGTCCGCGCCTTGATCCGCGCCACCTCGGGGGCGACATCGCCCGCCTCTGCCGCCGCCGCCCCGGTGATCCCGGTGATCGAGACGTAATAGACAAATCCGCTCGTGTTTGTCAGCACCTTGGGCAGGCGCGCATCGTCGGTCGTGGGCGTGGCCAGCCGGATGAAATTCAGCCCCGCCGCCTGCGCGGGCAGGCACAGCTCGTCATCCTCCTCGGGGGGCAGATCCACCACGATAAGCCCGTCAACGCCCGCCGCCCCGGCATCCGCCAGGAAGCGCGGCACGCCGCGATTGTAGATCGGGTTGTAATAGCCCATCAGCACGATGGGGGTGGTGTCGTCGGTCTCGCGGAACTCTGCCACCATGCCCAGCGCCCGCTCCAGCGTCATGCCCGCCGCCAGCGCGCGCTGCCCGGCAAGCTGGATGGTCGCGCCATCGGCCATCGGATCGGTGAAGGGCACGCCCAGCTCTATGATGTCCACGCCCGCGCCCGGCAGCCCCTTCATCACCTGCATCGCGGTATCGCGGTCGGGATCGCCCGCCATGATGTAGGAGACGAACGCCTTGCGCCCCTCGGCGCGAAGCTGGGCGAATTTGGCGTCGATGCGGGTCATTGCGGCAGCCTTTGCTCTGTCATGGTCGCGCGGGTTTGGCGCAATCGGCGGGGAAAATCAATGGCCGCCTTGACGCCGCCCCGCCGCCCCCCGTAGATGCCCCCGACCTGAGAGCAGAATGGGGGCGCAGATGGGCTTCAAGATGGGGATCGTGGGGCTGCCCAATGTGGGCAAGTCCACGCTGTTCAACGCGCTCACGCGCACGGCGGCCGCGCAGGCGGCGAATTTTCCGTTCTGCACCATCGAACCCAATGTGGGCGAGGTGGCGGTGCCCGATGCCCGGCTCGAGCGGCTGGCCGAGGTGGCAGGCTCGCGCCAGATCATCCCCACCCGGATGACCTTTGTCGATATCGCAGGCCTGGTAAAGGGCGCGTCACGGGGAGAGGGCCTCGGCAACCAGTTCCTCGCCAATATCCGCGAGACCGATGCCATCGCCCATGTGCTGCGCTGTTTCGAGGATGGCGATGTGACCCATGTCGAGGGCCGGGTTGATCCGGTCGCCGATGCCGAGGTGATCGAGACCGAATTGATGCTCGCCGATCTCGACAGTATCGAGAAACGCCGCGCGGGCCTCGTGCGCAAGTTGAAGAGCGGCGACAAGGACGCGGTGCAGGCCGACCGCCTTCTGGCGCTCGCGCAGGCGGCGCTGGAAGAGGGCCGCCCCGCCCGCACCGTCACCGTCGATGAAGACGACGCGCGCGCCTGGCGCCTGCTGCAACTGCTGACCGCCAAGCCGATCCTCTATGTCTGCAATGTCGATGAGGCCAGCGCAGCCAGGGGCAATGCCCATAGCGCGGCAGTGGCAGCGATGGCAGCAGAGCAGGGCGCGGCCTCGGTGGTGATCTCGGCGCAGATCGAAGAGGAAATCGCCCAGCTCGATCCCGATGAGGCAGCGATGTTCCTCGACGAGATGGGGCTGGAAGAACCGGGTCTCGACCGGCTCATCAAGGCGGGCTACCGCCTCTTGAACCTGCAAACCTATTTCACCGTCGGCCCCAAGGAGGCGAGAGCCTGGACCATCCCCGAGGGCACCACCGCGCCCAAGGCCGCCGGGGTCATCCACGGCGATTTCGAAAAGGGTTTCATCCGCGCCGAAACGATTGCCTTTGAGGATTTCATCGCCTGCGGCGGCGAGACCGCAGCCAAGGAAGCGGGCAAGATGCGTGCCGAGGGCAAGGCCTATGTGGTCCGCGACAGCGACGTGCTGCACTTTCTGTTCAACACCTGAGGCACGGTGCCCTGTCGGCCCGTGCCGCCCGCGACCAAAGCACCGCGTTGAACTCATCGCGTCCGGCTGGCAATCATCCCCCGAGACAGGAAGGATTGCCCGTGACCGATTCGCTCCCCATCGCGCTTTCCGCGCCCCTCAGCCCGGCGCAGCAATGCGCGCTGGTGAACCTTGTCCGCCGCGCCGCGCGCACCGAGGTGCTGCCACGGTTCCGCACGGTTTCGCGCGCCGAGGCGGTGACGAAATCTGGGCCCCGCGATCTGGTGACAGAGGCCGACCACGCCGCGGAGGCGATGATCGCGCGCGGGCTGCAACGGCTGTTCCCGCACGCGATCATCATCGGCGAAGAGGCGGTAACAGCAAAACCGGGCCTGCGCGACGAGATCGCCGGGGCAGAGCTTGCCATCATCATCGACCCGGTGGACGGCACCTGGAATTTCGTCCACGGCCTGCCGCTCTTTGGCGTCATCGTCGCGGTCACGCGCTTTGGCCGCCCGGTGCTCGGCCTGCTTTACGATCCCATATCCGACGACTGGATCATTGCCGACGAGACCACCCCCGCGCGACTGATCGCGGCCAATGGCACGGCGCGCGCGGCCACCACCTCGGCAGGGGGCGCGCTGGCGGATCTGCACGGCTATATCCACACCGCGCTCATGGCGCAGGACCGGCAAGAGGCGATCTATCCGCGCCTTGCCGCGCTTGGGCAGGCCACCGCGCTGCGCTGTTCGTGCCACGAATACCGCCTGCTGGCGCAGGGCGCGGTGGATTTCATTCTGTCGGACCGGCTCAACCCCTGGGATCATGCGGCGGGCGTGCTGATCTGCCAGCGCGCGGGCGGGGTGGCGCGGATGCTTGACGGGCGCGATTACACCTGCGCGCTCACCGAGGGGCTGCTGCTCTGCGCCGCAACCGAGGCGACATGGGCCGCCCTGCGCGACCACTTCGCCGATCTGGCCGAGGGCCAGAGTTAGGGGGGGTAGGGCCGCCCCTACCCCCCGCGCGCGCTCTATTGCGCAGCGTCGGCATAGTCCTCGATCGGCGGGCAAGTGCAGACAAGGTGGCGGTCGCCATAGACATTGTCCACCCGGTTCACGGGGGGCCAGTATTTATCGACGCGGAAGGCCCCCGGCGGGAAACAGCCCTGTTCGCGGCTATAGGGGCGGTCCCAGTCGCGCACCAGATCCTCCATCGTGTGCGGCGCGTTCTTCAGCGGGTTGTTGTCCGGGTCGATCCGGCCTTCTTCGATGGCGCGGATTTCCTCGCGGATGGCCAGCATCGCGTCGCAAAACCGGTCCAATTCGGCGCGGGTCTCGCTCTCGGTCGGCTCTACCATCAGGGTTCCTGCCACAGGCCAGCTCATCGTGGGGGCGTGAAAGCCGCAATCCACCAGCCGCTTGGCGATGTCATCGACCGTCACACCGGCGCTCTCGGCAAAGGGGCGCATGTCGAGGATGCATTCATGCGCCACGCGCCCATTGCGGCCCTTGTAGAGCACCTCATAGGCCCCCTCCAGCCGCTTGGCGATGTAATTGGCGTTGAGGATCGCCACCTTCGTGGCCTGCGTCAGACCCGCGCCGCCCATCATCAGGCAATAGGCCCATGAAATAGGCAAGAGCGAGGGCGAGCCATAGGGTGCTGCGCTGACCGGCCCCTCCTGCCCGCCGGTCTCGGGATGGCCGGGAAGAAACGGCACCAGATGTGCCTTGACGCCAATCGGCCCCATGCCCGGCCCGCCGCCGCCATGCGGGATGCAGAAGGTCTTGTGCAGGTT
>DISF01000015.1:20108-20350 GCA_002421985.1 Roseovarius sp. UBA6217
TCGAGGGGTAGGTGATCATGCAGGCGGCAAGGGTCTCGGAATGCTTTTCGGCCTTGGTGCGGAAATCCTCCACGTCGATATCGCCATTCGCGGCGGATTTGACCACCACCACATCCCAGCCCACCATATGCGCGCTCGCCGGGTTGGTGCCATGCGCGCTCACCGGGATGAGGCACACCTTGCGATGGCCCTGCCCTTGCGCGCGATGATAGGCGGCGATGGTCAGAAGCCCCGCATATTCC
>DISF01000054.1 GCA_002421985.1 Roseovarius sp. UBA6217
CCGTGCCGGTTGGGCAGGCCAAAGCTGATATTGGACGCCCCGCAGGTGGTGTTGACGCCCAGTTCCTCGCGCAGGCGGCGCACCAGCGTAAACACCTGCCGCCCCGCCGTCGCCATCGCCCCTACCGGCATGACCAGCGGATCAACCACGATATCATGCGCGGGAATGCCAAAATCGGCGGCGCGCTCGACGATTTTCTTTGCCACCGCAAAGCGCACGTCCGGATCCTCGGAAATGCCGGTATCGTCGTTGGAAATCGCCACCACCGGCACGTTGTATTTCTTGACCAGCGGCAGCACGTATTCGAGCCGCTCTTCCTCGCCCGTCACCGAATTGAGCAGCGGGCGACCATGCGCAGCCTTCAGCCCCGCCTCGAGCGCGGCGGGCACGGATGAATCGATACAAAGCGGCAAATCGACAAGCCCCTGCACCAGCTCGATCATCCGCGTCATCAAGGGCGGTTCGGTCTCGTTGGGGTTGGGGTTGGAATTATAGACCACACCCGCATTGATATCGAGCACGTTCGCCCCGGCGGCGGCCTGCGCAATGGCATCCGACTCCACGGTCGAAAAATCGCCCGCCTCAAGCTCGGCGGCCAGCTTCTTGCGGCCGGTGGGGTTGATGCGTTCGCCAATGACGCAGAACGGCTCGTCAAAGCCGATGACGGCGGTGCGGGTCTTGCTCTCTACGATGGTGCGGGTCATGTCTTATCCTTGCTTGTCGGCCGGGGTGCCCGAGGCACCGCCGTTGTCGATCACCCATTGGGCATTGGTCTTGATCCCGCCCAGCGGGAAGAAATGAACGCGCTCGATCAGGCAGGCCGGATCGGCGGCCTTGTGCGCGGCGAGCGCCGTCAGAACCTCTGTCGGCTCGTAAGGCAGCAGAAGCTTCGATACATCCATCGCGCGTTTCTGCAAGACTTTCAAGGACGGCCCGACGCCGCAGGCGATGGCGAACTTGATGAGCGTGTGCAATTTCGCGGGTCCGGCAATGCCGATATGGATGGGCAGGGTGATCCCTGCGTCGCGCAGGGCGCAGGCCCATGTGATGATCGGCGCAGCGTCAAAGGCGAATTGCGTGACAATCGCCATCTGGGCATCGGTGGTCTCGGAAAACCTCTGTTTCAAGCGCAGCGCGTCCTCGACGTTTTTCATGCTGCCATCGGGGTCGATGTCGCGGTTGCCCTCGGGGTGGCCCGCAACATGCAACCGCTTGAACCCCGCGCGGTCGAACGCGCCCGATTCCAGAAGCTGCATCGCGCAATGAAAATCGCCATGCGGCTGCGCCACGCCGCCGGCCAGCAAAAGCGCCTGCTCCACATCCGCCTCGCCCTGATAGCGCGCGATCCAGTCATCGAGCGTGGCCGCGTCCTTGATGATCCGGGCCGGGAAATGCGGCATCACGGCATAGCCGTCGCGCGCCAGCCGCGCGGCGGTGGCCACCATGTCCTCGATGGGGGTGCCCTCGATATGGGCGATACAGACGCGCGTGCCCGCGGGCAGCAGGGCGCGGAAATCCTCGACCTTCCCGGCGGTGCGCGGCATCACCTCGATGGAATAGCCCTCTAGGAATGCCTCCACCTGGCCATTGACGGGGGCCGCGCTCTCATGCTTGCGGAAATTCAACAGTGCCATCACGGCCTCCCAGATGGTGCGCGGGGCAGTCACGCCCAGCCATCATTTGCGATCAGCGCCTTCAGGCGCGCCTGATCGTAATCGGCATCGAGCCGCGCGGCCTCGCGTCGCGCGACCTCCTCCGCCTCGCCCTCTGCCGGGTAGGAAGCGGCCTTGCGCCACTCGGCAAGATAGTCATCGGTGCCGGCCGCGCCGGTCTTCATCGCCGCGCGGTCGATGGCCTGCTCGAAACGCTCGGGCAGTTGCACCTTGGCAGCGCGCCGCCCCTTGCCGACGATGACCTGCGCGGGAATGTCGCGCCAGTAAACGATGGTAACATCAACCATGACCGATTCCTTCTCCCACGGCTCTGTCTAGGTGACGCAAGGCCGCGCAGAGGGCCGGATTTCGACTTAACAGCGACGCGTTGCGACGCGCATAGTCTAGCCGCGCCACAGCGGGCCTGCCACCGCGCGCCATCTGAATAATTCTCACGATCATGTTGGGGCGTGGCATGCAAAACGGGCGGCGCTTGCGGCACCGCCCGTTGCAGATCCGTCCGTGGCCGGGCTCAGGCCTCGGCAGGTGCCTCTTCGCCGGCACCATCACCATCGTCATCCGCATCCTGGCTGCGCAGCGCCGAGGGGGCCGAGATGTTGCAGATCACGAAATCGCGGTCGATGGTAGGCTTCGCGCCCGCCGGCAGATCGACCATCGAGATTGTCATCGTGTCGCCGACATTCTCCAGCTTCGAGAGGTCAACCACCACCTTCTCGGGAATGTCGCCCGCCGTCACCACAAGCTCGATCTCGGGGCGCACAACGGTCAGGACGCCGCCCTTGCGCAGGGCCTTGCAGTCCTCCGCATTGATGAACTCGACATGAATGAACAGGTTGATCTTGGTGGTGCGGCGCAGGCGCATGAAATCGACATGCGTCGGCAGGTCCTTGACCACGTCGCGCTGCACGTCGCGGCAGATCACGCGCACATCCTCGTGGCCATCGACCTTGAGGTTGAAGAGCGTCGATTTGAACCGCCCCTTGCGCAGCCGTTTCAGCAATTCGTTGAACGGCATCTGGATGGGCAGCGGGGCCACATCCCCCCCGAAAACAATCCCCGGAACCATATGCGCGCGGCGCGCGGCACGAGCGGCGCCCTTGCCTGTCCCCGTGCGTTCCTGGGCGTGAAGATCAGGAATTTCTCCAGCCATGTTGTCTCTCCTTGGTAAAGGCGGGGTGCCTCCAAGGCTGTCACCCCGCGTGAAGCCGCGCTGATAGACCACGCCAGCCCGCTTGAAAAGGCCCAAAAGCGGCGCTTTGGCGTTTCTTCTTGGCCAAAATACTCATTTTCCGCCCTGTGGGCTGTGCGCTTAGGCCCAATCCCCGGCGAAATCGCGTGGGATCATCAGCACGTCGCGATCGAGATCATGCACATCGCGCCGCCCGCACAGCCCCATCGTGGTATCAAGCTCCTTGCGGATCAATTCGAGCGCCTCGCTGACACCTGCCTCGCCCCGCGCGCCCAGCCCATAGACAAAGGCGCGCCCGATATAGGTGCCGCGCGCGCCAAGCGCCAACGCCTTGAGCACGTCCTGCCCCGAGCGGATACCGCTGTCGAGATGCACCTCTATCCTGTCACCCACGGCATCCATGATCGCGGGCAGCGCGCGGATCGACGACAGCGCGCCGTCAAGCTGCCGCCCGCCGTGGTTCGACACGATGATGGCATCCGCGCCCACGTTGAGCGCCTCGAGCGCATCGCGCGGGTCGATGATCCCCTTGATGATGAGCGGGCCATCCCACATCTTGCGGAATTGCCGGATGCGGCCCCAGTCGAGCGCCTGATCGAAGGCTTCCGCCGTCCACGCCGAGAGCGACGAGGGGTCCGTCACCCCCTTGGCATGGCCCACGATATTGCCGAAGCTGCGCCGCTTCGTGCGCAGCATCCCAAGGCCCCAGTGTATCTTGGTCATCATGTTGGCCACCGATTTCACGGTGAGTTTTGGCGGGGCGCTCAGGCCGTTCTTGAGATCCTTGTGGCGCTGCCCCATCATCTGCAAATCGACCGTAATCATCGCCGCCGAGCATTTCGCCGCCTTCGCGCGGTCGAACAGGCGCTGCATGAAATCATCGTCCTTGAGGGTGTAGACCTGAAACCAGAACGGCTTTTCGGTGTTCTCGGCCACGTCCTCGATGGAACAGATCGACATCGTGGAAAGCGTGAACGGCACGCCGAACTTTTCCGCCGCGCGCGCCGCCTTGATCTCGCCATCCGCGTGCTGCATCCCCGTGAGGCCCACCGGGGCAAGGCCCACCGGCATCGCCACCGCCTGCCCGATCATCGTGCTGGCAAGGTTGCGGCCGGTCATGTCGATGGCCACCCGCTGTTTCAGAAGCAGCCGCGCGAAATCGGTGGTGTTGTCACGGAATGTCTGCTCGCTCCAGCTCCCCGATTCCGCGTAGTCATAGAACATCCTGGGCACGCGACGGCGATAGATTTGCTTGAGATCGTCGATATTGGTGATGACGGGCATGGGGCTCTCCGAAATTGGTCAGATGGATTTACCGCTACGGGCGGCACCGCGCAATCCTCCGGTTTGACGCGGGCGCGGGCAGGTCGTGGCGGCAGCCCTACGCCGCGCCCGCCACCGTGCGGCGCACCATGTCCCAATAAAGCGCCTCGACCTCGGCAAGGCTCAGCCGTCCCTGGGCACGAAACCAGGTGTTGATCCCCGTCAGCATCGCGATCAGCGCCATTGCCGTGATGCGCGGCTCGGCCACGGCAAGGCGGCCCTCGGCCACGCCCCGGCGCAGGATCGCCTCCAGCCGGGTCTCGTAATCGCGGCGCAACCCCTCGATGATGTCAAAGTTTTCCGGCACCAGATTGCGCAATTCCATGTAGGAGACAAAGACCGCATCCGCGCGCCGCGTGTTGAAACGGATGTGAAAGCGGGTAAAGGCCTCGAGCACATCCAGCGCCGCGCCTTTCGGGGCCACGGCGTCCCACCCGGCCAGAAGATCCTCCAAATGGGTGCGCATCAGATCGAACAGAAGCGTCTGCTTGTCGGGCGTGTATTTATAAAGCGCACCCGCCTGCACGCCCACCTCGCCTGCGATCTTTCGCATGGAAACAGCGGCATAGCCATGCTGAGCGAAAAGCCGCAGCGCCGCCTCGCGCACCCTTGGGCCGGTGATGTCGGAATGCGATCCTTGCGTGCGTGCCATGCCAACGGTTTATCTGAACACGCGTTCAGATCAAGGCCCCGCTTGCCCCCGCCCCCCCGGACTGGCAAGAATGGGGCAGAGCTCCGCAGCGAGGCCCCGATGCGCCCCTTCCCGCCCTGCCTTTTCGCGCTTGTCGCGCTTGCAGCCTGCACCGAACCCTATCCGCTGGCCCCCGAGCTGGTGGCCTCGGGGGCCGACGCCCCCTACCCCGCGCTTGTGCCCGCAGAGCAGATCACGGCGCAGGTGCCGCCCGCCGCCACCACCCCCGCCGAGGCCGCCCCCGCCGTCACCACCCGCGCCGAGAGCCTGCGCGCGCGCGCAGGCCGGTTGCGCGGCCCGGTGATCGACGCCGAGACGCAAACCCGGATGCAACGCGGCGTGGGTGGCTGAGCCGCGTTGCAAGCCACGCGCGAACCCGTTACATCGCGCCGCAACGCCCGCGGCTTTGAGTATCGGAGACAGCCATGACCACCCCCCTGCGCCTTGGCATTGCCGGGCTTGGCACTGTCGGCACCGGCGTGGTGCGCATCGTGCGCCAGAAGGCAGAGCTATTGCAGGCGCGCACCGGTCGCCCGATCACCATCAGCGCGGTCTCGGCACGGACCCGCGACAGGGATCGCGGCGTGAGCCTTGCGGGCTACGCCTGGGAGGATGACCCCGTGGCGCTGGCCCGGCGCGCGGATGTGGACGTGTTCGTGGAGTTGATGGGCGGCAGCGACGGCCCCGCGAAGGCCGCGACCGAGGCGGCGATTGCCGCCGGAAAGGACGTGGTCACCGCCAACAAGGCGATGCTCGCCCATCACGGGCAGGCGCTGGCGCTCGCGGCCGAGGCGGCGGGCCGCGTGATCCGGTTCGAGGCGGCGGTGGCGGGCGGTATCCCGGTGGTCAAGGCCCTGACCGAGGGGCTGGCGGGCAACGCGATCACCCGCGTGATGGGCGTGATGAACGGCACCTGCAACTATATCCTGACGCGGATGGAGGCCACGGGCCAAGGCTATAACGCGCTTTTTGAAGAGGCGGACAAGCTGGGCTATCTCGAGGCCGATCCCGATCTCGACGTGGGCGGCATCGACGCGGGCCACAAGCTGGCGCTGCTTTCGGCTATCGCCTTTGGCTGTCAGGTGGATTTCGAGGGCGTGGTGCTCGAAGGCATTCAGGAGATCACGCTCAACGATATCCGCCGCGCCGCCGATATGGGCTATCGCATCAAGCTTCTGGGCGTGGCGCAGATGACGGGGCGCGGGCTGGAACAACGCATGTCCCCCTGTCTTGTCCCCGCCGCCAGCCCGCTGGGACAGTTGGAAGGCGGCACCAACATGGTGGTGCTGGAGGGTGACGCGGTGGAGCAGATCGTGCTGCGCGGTCCGGGTGCCGGCATGGGGCCGACGGCAAGCGCGGTGATGGCCGATGTGATCGACATCGCGCGCGGCACGCGCCTCTCGACCTTCGGGCAGCCCGCCGTGACGCTGGTGCCCTGCGCGCGCGCAAGCAGCGCGACGCCCGCGCCCTATTACCTGCGCATGGCGCTTCTCGACAAGCCCGGCGCGCTGGCCAAGGTGGCAACCTGCCTCGGCGAGGCGGGCGTCTCCATCGACCGGATGCGCCAGTATCAGCATGACGACACCACCGCGCCGGTGCTGATCGTCACCCACAAGACCAACCGCGACGCGCTCGACACGGCGCTTTCGGGCATCCGCCGACTCGACGTGCTGGCCGCGGCCCCGGTCGCGCTGCGCATCGAGCAGGTCTGAGCCGCCGCTTGTGCGCAGGTGCCGCCGCGCCTAATGTTTTGCCAACCCATTCATAAGGATTACCCCATGAGTTCCGAAATCGCTTTCAATGACCGTATGCTGTCGCTGGGCCTTGCCCGCGTGGCCGAACAGGCGGCGCTGGCCTGCGCCGACCTCATTGGGCGCGGCGACGAGAAGGCCGCCGATCAGGCCGCCGTGAACGCCATGCGCGAACAGCTCAACATGCTCGGCATCAAGGGCGTGGTGGTGATCGGCGAGGGCGAGCGCGACGAGGCACCGATGCTGTTCATCGGCGAGGAGGTGGGCACCGGCGACGGCCCCGGCGTCGATATCGCGCTCGATCCGCTGGAGGGCACGACGCTGACCGCCAAGGCCATGCCGAACGCGCTGACCGTCATCGCGATGGCCCCGCGCGGCACGCTTCTGCACGCGCCCGACACCTATATGGACAAGCTGGCCATAGGGCCGGGATACCCTGAGAATGTGGTCTCGCTGGCGATGAGCCCGCGCGAACGGGTCGAGGCGCTGGCCGCCGCGCGCGGCTGTCGTGCGTCCGAAATCACCGTCTGCGTGCTGGAACGCCCGCGCCACGAGGCGATGATCGCCGAATTGCGCGAGACCGGGGCCGCGGTCTACCTCATCACCGATGGCGATGTGGCGGGGGTGATCCATTGTGCGGAATCCGAGCGCACCGGCATCGACATGTATATGGGCACGGGCGGCGCGCCCGAGGGGGTGCTGGCGGCCTCCGCGCTCAAATGCATGGGCGGGCAGATGTGGGGGCGGCTTGTGTTTCGCAACGATGACGAGCGCGCGCGCGCGACCAAGGCCGGGATCACCGATTTCGACCGGGTCTATGCCCGCGACGAGATGGTGACAGGCGACGTGATCTTTGCCGCCACCGGCGTCACCGATGGCTCGATCCTCAAAGGCGTGCATCGCCGCCCCGGATTTGTCGAGACCGAAACGCTGCTGATGCGCTCGCGCACGGGATCGGTGCGGCGCATGATCTATCGCAGCAAGCGTGACTGACCCCGCGACAAGGAAGGGGGCGCTGCCCCCGTCGCCGCAAGCGGCGACTCCCCCGGGATATTTCGGGCCAGAAGAAACCGGGGCACGGGCATGACGGCCTATCTCGGGGTGGAGACCTCGCTCACCGGGCGGCGCTGGATCGGGCCGGGGATCGAGACCGGGCGCCAGGCCGAAGCAATGGCGCAGGCGACCGACCTGCCGCCCGCCCTGTGTCAGGTGCTGGCGCGGCTGGGCGTGCCGGTGGAGGGGGCCGAGAGCTATCTTGCCCCCACGCTGCGCGATCTCATGCCAGATCCGCGATCCTTGCGCGACATGGAGGCGACGGCGGCGCGGTTTCTGGCGGCAGTGGCGGGGCGAGAGCGGATCGCGGTCTTTGCCGATTACGACGTGGATGGCGGGGCCTCGGCCGCGCTTCTGATCGACTGGCTGCGGCGGATGGGGGCGGAACGGCCCACGCTTTATATCCCCGACCGGATCGACGAGGGCTATGGCCCCAACGAACCCGCGATGCGCGATCTGGCCGCAGGCCATGACCTCATTATCTGCGTCGATTGCGGCACGCTCAGCTTTGATGCCCTGGCCGCAGCAAAAGGCGCGGATGTGGTGGTGCTCGATCACCATCTCGGCGGCGAGACGCTGCCGCCCGCGCTCGCCGTGGTCAACCCGAACCGGCAGGACGAATCGGGCGATCTGGGGCATCTTTGCGCGGCGGCGGTGGTGTTCTTGATGCTGGTCGAGGCGGGGCGGCAATTGCGCGAGGCGGGGCGCACGGGGCCGGACCTGATGGCGCTGCTGGATCTGGTGGCGCTGGCGACGGTGGCCGATGTCGCGCCGCTGACCGGCGTCAACCGCGCCTTTGTGCGGCAGGGGCTGACGGTGATGGCGCGGCGCGCGCGCGCGGGGCTTGTCGCGCTCTCGGACGTGGCGCGGCTTGATCGTGCGCCCGCGGCCTATCACCTGGGCTTTGTCCTTGGTCCGCGCATCAATGCCGGGGGCCGCATCGGGCAGGCCGATCTGGGCGCGCGGCTTCTGGCGACGGATGATGCGGGCGAGGCGCGCGCACTGGCCGAGAGGCTCGAGGTGCTCAACGAAGAGCGCCGCGTGGTCGAGGCGGAGGTGCGCGCGGCGGCGCTGGCGCAGGCCGAGGCGCGCGGCTTTGACGCGCCACTGGTATGGGCGGCGGGCGAGGGCTGGCATCCGGGCGTGGTGGGGATCGTGGCAAGCCGTCTCAAGGAGGCGGCGAACCGGCCTGCGGTGGTGATCGGGCTGGAGGGCAATGAGGGCAAGGGTTCGGGGCGCTCGGTCGCGGGCGTCGATCTTGGCGCGGCGGTGCAGCGGCTGGCGCGCGAGGGAGTGCTGCTCAAGGGCGGCGGGCACAAGATGGCCGCCGGGCTGACGGTGGCGCGCGACCGGCTGGACGAGGCGATGGCGCGGCTTGGCGATCTGCTGGCGCGGCAGGGCGCGGGCGCGGGCGGGTCGGCGGATCTTCGGCTTGACGGGGTGCTGATGCCCGGTGCCGCCACGCCCGAACTGGTCGAGCGGCTGGAGGCGGCGGGGCCGTTCGGGGCGGGCGCGCAGGGGCCGCGCTTTGTCATCCCCGATTGCCGGATCGGCTTTGCCCGCGCTGTGGGCGAGACGCATCTGAAGCTGCGGCTTGATGACGGGCTTGGCGCGCGGCTCGACGCCATCGCCTTCGGTGCCTTCGACAGCCCGCTTGGCCCCGCGCTGCTGGCGCATGGCGGCGCGCGGTTCCACCTCGCCGGGCGGCTTGACATCAACCACTGGGGCGGGCGGCGAACCGTTCAGTTGCGCATCGAGGACGCAGCACCCGCCGGATGAGCGGCACGGGCGGCTGCGGGTTTTTCCACGGGGCGGCGGCTTTTTCGCAAAATGCCTCTTGCGCCGCCCGGCTGTTTTTCATAATCACGCGACACGCCAAGCGTGGCCCGTTCGTCTATCGGTTAGGACGCCAGGTTTTCAACCTGGAAAGAGGGGTTCGACTCCCCTACGGGCTGCCACCTTGCTGTATTTTCCTCTATATTTCAGACTCTTAAAGAGTAAGTTTGACCAACCTTTTGGAAAGGTTAGTCAAGTAAGTTCACAGTTTGCTCTGTGAAAGCCTGCCCATGCCGCGGTCCGCGAGCTTACCGCGATTGGCCTTCTTAACATATGTAGCTGTCACATCCCGGAAGGTAGTATGGCTTCCTCTTGAACAGCTCTGGCCTGAGTTTGT